>NZ_JBEOVN010000075.1:0-31178 GCF_040295565.1 Streptomyces sp. NPDC002785
CTCCACCGGCCAAGAATCCGACGCCTCCCTGATCCTCGGAACCGAACAACGAATCGCTCTTGACCTTCACCGGGCAGGAGTCGTGCGACAGCCTCCACAGTGCGTTGCGCCCGGTCCGGAACTACCAGCCGAAGCCCGGTTGGACGTCCATGCACGCCTCTTCGTCGTCGCCGTTCAGGGCGCGTGCGCTCTCCGGAGTCTTCTCCTCGGCGCTGGACGCGTGATAGTCCCCGCTCTCGCGCCAGTCGGCCCCCACGGTCAGCGTGATGCCCGAGACCGCGGTCGACTTCTTCACCGCCGTCAGCGGGATACCGAGCGCCTTGGCGACGGCCTGGGCATTGCCCTCCATGTCCACGCTGGGGAAGAGCACCCCGGTCCGCGCCGCCGCGTCGATGTACTGCGAATCGACCGTGGTCTGCGTGAAGCCCTGCCCGGCCAGCAGCTCCTTGACCTCCGAGGCACGGCCCTTGATCGCGTACTCGGTTTCGGTGCGGGTTCCGTTGCGAATGGTGACCGGGATCTCGGCGAGGGGCGCCGTGGGCTTCTTGGCGGCCGGGGCCTTGCGCTTGGACGCCTTTCCGTCCAGCGGGACGTCGTCGCGGACCATCTGGAACAGCCGATCGGCGTCGACGGGCTTCGGGAGCACCCGGCCCTTGTACACGCCCGTTCCGTAGACGTTCGGCATCGTCGTCATCGTGATGCGCTTGGTGGGCGCCTTCTTGAGCTCGCCCGCGAGGTCGTACAGCTTCTTGACCGTGTTGAGGCGCTTGTCGACCGTCAGCGCGTTGGTCGCCGCATCGGCGAGGCTCATCAGCTTGCCCGGGTCGGTGAGCTTGGTGCCCTTGCGCAACTCACGGACCATCGAGTTCATGTACATGTGCTGGGCATGGGTGCGGCCGAGGTCGGTGCCGTCCTCGAAGCCGTAGCGGGTCCGCAGCCACTGGAGGGCCTGCTCGCCCTTGACCTTGGTGGTGCCCTTCTCCAGCTTCAGCCCGGAGCCCTTTCCCTCGCTCGTGTGGGAATAGACGTTGCCCTTGACGCAGACCGGAACGCCGCCGATCGCGTCGGCCATCGAGACCACACCGGCGAAGTCGATCATCATGAAGTGGTCGATGGTGATGCCGGTGAGCTCGTACCAGGTGGCCACGGAGCATCCGGGACCGCCCCGGCCGAGCGACTCGTTGGTCATCGTCAGGCCCGTGGTCTCGGGGAAGACGTGCCCCGTCTTCGGGTCGGTGCACTTCGGGATCTTCAGCAGCGTGTCGCGCGGCATGCTGATCACCGACATGTTGCTGCGGTCCGCGGAGAGATGGAGCAGCATCTGCACATCGGCGAGGGGCGGCGCGCCGAATGTGTCCTTGGCCCCGCCGAGCTTCTGGTTCTCCTTGGAGTTCCGCGCGTCCGAGCCGATCAGCAGGATGTTCAGCGGGGTCTGACCGGCGGCATTGGCCTTGTGGTCGGGCATCGTCTTGTCGCCGAGCGTTAGATCGGCCTTCTTGAGGTTTCCGTTGAGGTGCTCGATGTAGAGGTATCCGGCGCCGGCGCCGCCGAGTATGAACAGCGCGAGAACCACGGCGACCCAGCGCAGTGTTCGGCGCTTGCCCTTCCCGCCGTGCCGCTTCGGCCCACTGCGCCGATGGCCGCTGTCCGCCGGGGCGGGCAGTCGGCCGGCGGCGCCGGAATCCGGGCCCTCCTTCGGCGCATCCTCGTAGAGACCGTCGTTCCGGCCGCGTTGACCGGTGTGCCGGACGCGTGGTCGCGTCCCCTCCCCGGGTGTACTACTGCGTCCCACCAGGATCCCCCTGCTGCTCAGACTCGTGGTTTGGCGCAGTGACCCGGTGTCACTTGGCGCACTCTGCCTTGTCGGCGTTTGCCTGCTGAATTCCGTCCGGCACCTTTGCCGGTCCCATGATGGGTATGCCCGCGCCCTTGAAGTCGGCGCCCAGCGTCAACACCATCGCCTGGAGACCCTCGGCGTCCGTGGTGCCCTTCTTCAGGGCCGAGCCGGGCAGGCCCATGATGGCGGCCAGCGCGCGGGCCTGGTCCGCCTGGTTCGGTGCGTACTCCAGCGTCGTCTTGTCGATCTTCGCCGGAGCGTTGGCCTTGTTCGAAGACTTGAGCACGCCCTCGTTGTTCTGCAGCCAGGCAACGGTCGTCTGCGCGGCACCGCCGATCTTGCCGCCGTTGTACACGTCGACACGTACGTCGGCCGCGGCGGCCTTGGTGCCCTTGAGGAGCGCGTTCTGCTTGCTCTTCGCGGCCTTCTTCTGCGCCTTCACCTCGGTCAGCGAGGTGTCCTCGCGCATCATGGCGAACAGCGGGTCTGCTTTGGCCGTGTCCAGCACGACGGTGGCCTTGACCTTCTCGGCGGGGTTGTCCTTCACCGGCACCGTCGTGAAGGTGATGTTCTTGGTGTCGACCTTGCTGAGTTCCTGGGCCAGCGCCATCAGCTTCTTCCCAGAGCCGATGCCGGGGTCCACGGTGAGCGCCCTGGTCGCCGCGTCCGCCAGCTTGAACAGCTTGGTCGGGCTGGTCAGGGTGTCGTCCGACTGCATCTGCCGGATCATCGAGGCGATGAACTGCTGCTGGACCTTGATCCGGTCCAGGTCACTCTCGTTGCCGAAGCTGTGCCGGGTCCGTACGAACGCCAGGGCGTCCTCGCCCTGGATCTTGTGCTCACCCTCCGGCAGGTCCAGATGCGAGTCCTTGTCCTTGACCGGCTTGGCCAGACAGACCTTGACGCCGCCGACCGCGGTGGACAGCTCCTTCACCGCGTTGAAGTCGACCATCATGAAGTGGTCGGGCCGGAGGCCGGTGATCTCCTCGACCGTATCCATGGTGCAGCCCGGGTTGCGGTCCTCCTGGCCGAGGCTGACGTTGAAGCGGACGCCCGGTGTCCCCGGAATGACCTTCTCCGAGCCGTCCGGCTGCTTGGCGGTGCAGTCCGGGATGTCGGTGATCATGTCGCGGGGGATGCTCAGCGCCGTCGCGTTGGTGCGGTCCTTGGAGACGTGGAAGAGGATGTTGGTGTCGGCGTGGCCGGTGCTGCCCTTGTCGCCGTATCCCTCGTTGCCCTTACCGGTGCGCTTGTCGGTACCGATGATCAGTATGTTGAGCGGGGCGTTGGCGTTGATGACGTTCTTGTTGCCGGCGCTGCCGATGTCGATGGTGCTCAGGTTGCTGTTGAAGTGCTGGTAGAGCGCGTATCCGCCCACCGACAGGCCGACGAGTACGAAGGCCATCGTGCCGCCCGTCCACAGCAGCGCCTTCTTGCGGCGCGCCTTGGGGGCCTTGCGGCTGCGGCGGCCCGGTGTCTCGCCGTGGCCGGAACCCTCCTGGTTGCGCGGGGCATTGGCCGAACGGCGGCTGCGCTGTCCCGGAACCTCGCGGCGCGGGACGGACCCGTGCCCGTCGCGGGCCGGACCCGGGCGTTCGCCATTGCCGTCGCGGGCCGTGCCTCGGCGCTCGCCGCCACCGTCACGGACCGGTCTTCTGCGATTGGGGATACGCGGACCGGACGCCTGGGAACGGCCGGCCGAATCCCCTCCGGAATGATTCAGTCGCAGTTCGTAATCGCCTGTTTGCGGGTTGAGGACCCACTGGTCTGCGGGGTCGATTCCATCCGACCGCCCACGGCTTTGCGCATCCACGGTTTCTTGGGTCCTCCGTCGGTGCCACGCGAGGCGCCTCCCCCGATCAGGCGCTCGATCTTTCGCTCCGGAAGTGCGCGGCCTGGCGGCCGGTAGCACCGGATCGCGTCACACTATCGGCACGGTTCGGCGTCGAGCGACGAGCGTGACAAATTCCACGGTCCTTACAACTGGTCATTCTGCTCATTACACGCCGATCACCGGCTTCTGCTTGGTAATTGCTTTACCGCTTGCACAGGTCGGCCGCCGCGTTGTTGCCCGAATAGGTCGGTGTGGGACTTGGGCCCGCAGCGTCCGGTGTATCGGTCGCGGCATTGTTTTCCCTGTTGTTCTTCCCGTCGTCACCCTTGAGCTGGTCCTCCGGGACCACGGCGACCGGCGTGTCCTCGCGCAACCGCTTGAAAAGCCGTTTCGCATCGGGCTGGACGAGTTCGTCCCGGTTCGGGTCGACGGCGTACGGCTGCCGGGGCACGGTCAGGAACTGCACCTTGTCGGTCGGTACATCGCGCAGGCCGCGCACCAGCTCGTACAGGTCCTTGAGGCTGTCCAGACCCGGGTCCGTGGTCAGCGCCTTGGTGGCCGCGTCCAGCACCGGGTAGAGGCGGGTCGGATTGAGCAGGACGCCGTTGCTCTGCACCTTGTTCACCAGTGCGCCCAGGAACTGCTGCTGACGGTCCATCCGCTCGGTGTCGCTGCCGTTCCCGATGGACTTGCGGGCCCGTACGTACCCCAGCGCCTGCTCGCCGTTGAGTTTCTGGCGCCCGGCGGAGAGCTTCAGATGGGCGTCGGCGTCGTCGACCGGCTTCTTGAGGCAGACCTCGACGCCGTTCACCGCGTCGACCATGTCCTTGAAGCCGTTGAAGTCGACGACCATCTGGTGGTCGATCCGGACGCCGGTCAACGTCTCGACCGTACGGATCGTGCAGGCGGTGCCGCCGAACTCGAAGGCCCAGTTGAACTGGGCGAATTGCTCCTTCGTGGTCGTACCGTCCGCTTTGTGGCAGGCCGGGATCTCCACCATCAGATCGCGCGGCAGGGACATCGCTGTGACGCTCTTCCGGTCCGCGGCGAGGTGCAGCAGGATCGTGGTGTCCGAACGCTGGCTGCCGCCGTCGTCACGACCGTACTTGCGGTTGTCACCTGCCCGGCTGTCGGAGCCGATGAGCAGAATGTTCTCCGCGTCGTGCACCACGGAGGCCGGCCGCTCCCGCTCGTACGTCTTCAGTTCGGCGGCCGCCGAGGTGTCGGTCCTGATGTTTCCGTCGAGCTTCCTGTACAGCCACCAGGCGGCGCCCGCGGAGGCCAGGACGACGAACGAGACACCGAGCGCGGTCCAGCGCAGCCAGTGGTTCCTGTGCCCGGCGAGCGGCTTCGGGGCGGCGGATCCGTCCCCGGCCTGCGACTTGCCCTCGCCCGCAGCCGAGTCGTCGGAGTCGTCCGGCGGGCCGGCGCTTTCGCTCACGTCTGCGTCCATCCTTCACGTTCGGCGGCGCGCTGGGCCGCCGGTTGCAGGAGTAGACGGCTGAACCTCACGCTTGGTTGTGTCCCGAGTGGTCTGTACCGCCGATCATGTACCGGAGTTGACGCGCAGCCTTGAGGACTCGACCCGGTAGGGGCCGGACGAGTGGTCCTCAGGGTGCTTGTCATGCCGCGGTGTTGGTGACCCGTTCACTTTCGACGCGCTTCGCCAGACCGTCCTCGCCCAGCTGCCTCAGATGCCGGCACAGGACCACGGACCCTCCGGCGGCCAGCGGCGCGAACAGCCCCGCGCTCAGGCCTTCCCAGGTGTCGTACGTACGTCCCGTCAGCAGCCGCGACCCGGCGGTCAGGCCGAGGCCGGCCGCATCCTCGCGGGCCCGCGCCACCAGTTGCGCCGCCGTCAGCTCGACACCGCCCACCGCCAGCGCGGGAGCGTCCGGGCCCACGGGGGCGAACGGGGCGAACCGGTCGCCCTGGCTCGGCACCTCGACCGCGTAGTCGGCGAAACCCTCGGGTGTCTGCGGGAACCTGCCGCCCAGCGGGCGCAGCGCCAGGGCGACCCGCTCGCCGCGGCAGGCGCGCGCGGCCTCCAATGTGTCCGGGCCGCTGACGACGAGGTCGGCGCCGGCCGGGTCGCCCTGCACATCGGCGATCACACCGACCGACGAACAGGCGAGCAGCCAGACCGCGGACTGCCAGTGCGCGGGCAGCAGAAGGGCGAGCCGATCGCCCGGTTCCGCGGCGAGGTCGCCCTGCAGGAGGTTGGCGGTCTTGGCCACCCAATTGGCGAAGGTGGCCACCGACAGTTCGACGCGTTCTCCGGTGGCGTCGTCGTAGAAAGTGACCAAGGGGCGGGCCGGATCCTCGGCGAGCGCGGAACGCAGCAGGTCGGCGGGGGTGCGGTCGGTGGCGTTCATCCGCGCAAGAGTACGCGGCGGTGCCGGGCCGGGTGGGGTTGACGGGCGCCGGGTACACCGGTTCGGCAGACGGCCCGTCAAATGTGCGGAGATACCCCGGTAGCCGGAGTTGCCGGAATGTGCCCAGGATTATTCGTATGCGTGCCTTCATTGCATCCTCGATCGGTGTCATCTGCGCGGCGGTTCTCGTACTGCCGCTGGCCGTGCCCGCGGGCGCCGCCCCCGACACCCCCGCCGTCCCCGCCGAGTCCGTCGAGCCCCCCGATGTGCCGGGCTCGACGCAGTCCCTGCCGTTGACGCCGCTGCCGGTACCGTCCGGCAGGGCCACCGGCGAGCCCACCCGTACCGCCGAGGCCGCCGAACAGGGGCTGCCCGAGCACGGTGTCCGCCCCTTCTCCCTGGTCGGCGTCGTCTGGGACGACGTGGACACTGAGCTCCGCGGCACTGTCCAGGTCCGCACCCGTGCCATCGGCACCACCCGCTGGTCGGACTGGCAGGACCTGGAGACGCACAACGCCGAGCATGCCGCCGACCTCGGGACCGCCGAACGCGAGTCCGGCACCGTCCGCGGCTCCACCGCCCCGCTCTGGGTCGGCGATTCGGACGGGGTCGCGGCCCGCGTATTCCCGGATTCCACCGACCCGCAGGACCGGAATGCCCCCGCTGTACCGCTGCCCACCGGTCTGCGCGTCGAACTCGTCGACCCCGGCAAGGACCCGCAGCCGCTCCCCGCAGCGGGCGCCGGGGCCGGGGAGACCGGCGACGACCGCACCACACCGCTCGACGGGCTCGTGCTCCCCGCCCTGAGCAAGGCGGAGACCGAGGCACGCAGCGAGGCGGAGGCCGGACTCGCCTCCGGTGCCCAGCCGTACATCGGACCCCGGCCGCGCATCATCACCCGCATGGGCTGGGGCGCCGACGAGAAACTCAGGGAGGACGCCTTCGTGTACACCAAGAGCGTCAAGGCCGCGTTCATCCACCACAGCGCCACGGGCAACAACTACAAGTGCACCCAGGCGGCCTCCGTCCTGCGCGGCATCTACCGCTACCACGTCAAGAGCAGCGGCTGGCGCGACATCGGCTACAACTTCGTCGTCGACAAGTGCGGAAGCATCTACGAAGGACGTGCCGGAGGCGTGACGAAGGCCGTCCTGGGCGCGCACACGCTCGGCTTCAACAGCAACAGCTCGGGCATCGCGGTGCTCGGAACCTTCACCGACTCGAAGCCGCCCGCCGCCGCGGTGAACGCCATCGCGAAGCTCACCGCCTGGAAGCTCGGCCTGTCCGGAGCCAACCCGCAGGGCAAGACCACGCTCGTCTCGGGCGGCGGGAACAAGTTCAAGAAGGGAAAGAAGGTCAAGCTCAACGTCATCTCCGGCCATCGGGACGGCTTCGCAACCGAATGTCCCGGAGAGCGTCTCTACGAGAAGCTCGGCTCGGCACGGACCAGCTCCGCCCATCTGCAGGGCCGCTGAACAGAACACCGCGAAGGCTGCCACGGGCCGTTGTGGCCTGCTGACCGGGGACAACCGAACCGGTCTGCATACACTGGCCTGCCGAAACCAGGACAGGTCCCACCAGGAAGCAGAGTCAGCGCTGTGACAGAGGCAAGAGAAGCGATCCTCCTGGTCGGCGGCAAGGGAACCAGGCTGCGCCCGCTCACGGTGCACACTCCCAAGCCCATGGTTCCGGCAGCGGGCGTCCCGTTCCTGACGCACCAGCTGGCGCGTGCCCGGGCCGCCGGGGTCGAGCACATCGTGCTCGCGACGTCATATCTGGCGGAGGTCTTCGAACCGTACTTCGGGGACGGTTCGTCGCTCGGTCTCCACATCGAGTACGTCACCGAACGCGAACCGCTCGGCACCGGCGGAGCGATACGCAACGTCGCGTCACGGCTCACCGCGGGCCCCGACGAACCGGTGCTCATCTTCAACGGCGACATCCTCACCGGCCTCGACATCCGGGCGCTGGTCGCCTCGCACACCGCATCCGGAGCGGATGTCTCCCTCCACCTCACCAGGGTCGAGGACCCGCGCGCCTTCGGCCTCGTACCGACGGACGGCAGCGGCAGGGTCACCGCGTTCCTGGAGAAGCCCGAGACGCCCGAGGAGATCGTCACCGACCAGATCAACGCGGGGGCGTACATCTTCCGCAGGTCGGTCATCGACACCATCCCGGCCGGTCGCCCTGTCTCCGTCGAGCGCGAGACCTTTCCCGGACTGCTCGCCTCCGGCGCACATCTCCAGGGCATGGTCGACTCCACGTACTGGCTGGACCTCGGCACCCCGCAGGCCTTCGTACGCGGCTCCGCCGACCTGGTCCTGGGCCTCGCACCCTCCCCTGCCGTCCCCGGCCGGTGCGGCGACCAACTCGTCCTGCCGACGGCCTCCGTCGCTGCCGACGCCAAACTCGGCGGCGGTACGGTCATCGGCGAGGGCGCCGTGATCGGCGAAGGAGCCCGGATCCACGGCTCCGCGGTACTGGCCGGCGCGGTCGTCGAACCGGGAGCCGTGATCACGCACTCGCTGGTCGGAGCCGGTGCCAGGATCGGCAGCCGTACGGTGCTGACCGGCGCGGTCATCGGGGACGGGGCCCGGGTCGGCGCCGACAACGAACTGCGCGACGGCATCCGCATCTGGTGCGGGGCGGTCCTGCCGGACGCCGCGGTGCGCTTCTCGTCCGACGAATAGCGGGGCACCCGCCATGCGCCGGTCGGTCTTACCCTCGACAGGTACCCCCGACGACCGAGGACCTCACCGTGGCAGGACGATTCGCACCCCGCAGTTCCCCTCGCGCGGCCGTCCCCCACCAGGCGGCGGCTCCGGCGACGGACGCGCTGACCCGCGACTGGACCCCGCCCGGCCCGCTCGACCTGCGCCTGGTCCTCGGCCCGCTGCGCCGCGGCCCCGCCGACCCCACCTTCCGGATGACCCGGGACGGCGCGGTCTGGCGGGCCGGCCGCACACCCGCGGGCCCCGGAACCCTCCGCGTCACGGCCCGGGACGGCCGGATCGAGGCGACGGCCTGGGGACCGGGCGCACCCTGGCTGCTGGACCAGCTCCCGACGCTGCTCGGGGCGACGGACGACCCGGACGCCTTCCTCCCCCGCCACCGGCTGCTCGCCCTGACCCGGCACAGCCGCCCCGGCCTGCGCCTGCTGCGCACCGGCCTGGTCATGGAATCCCTGATCCCGTCGGTCCTCGAACAGAAGGTCACCACGGACGAGGCCTACCGCGCCTGGCGCTACCTGGTCCGCAAGCACGGCACCCCGGCGCCCGGCCCCACGGACCACGCCGCGTTCACCGCTCTCGGCCTGCACGTCATGCCGGACGCCCGCACCTGGTCCCTGATCCCCTCCTGGGAATGGCACCGCGCAGGTGTCGACGCCAAACGCTCGGCCACGATCCTGCGCGCGGTACGCGTGGCCCGCCGCCTGGAGGAGGCGGCCGCCATGGAGCTCCCGCAGGCCAGGGCCCGCCTGGAACTGATCCCCGGCATCGGCCCCTGGACCTCGGCCGAGACCCTCCAACGGTCAAACGGCGCGGCGGACGCGGTCACGGTCGGCGATGTCCACCTCCCCGGCATCGTCGGCCACGCCCTGGCAGGCAACAGAAACGCCGACGACGAGGAAATGCTGGCCCTTCTCACCCCCTATGAGGGCCAACGCCACCGAGCCACCCGCCTCATCCTCCTGTCGGGCCACACCCCACCCCGCCGGGCCCCTCGCATGACGAGAGGCGACATCGCCCGCCTGTAACAGGAGAGGAACCGCAGCCCGTCCGGCATTCTTTCCAGCCCGCCCGGCGCTCGAGGGCCGGGCCCCGGGCAAAGCCCCGGTTCAGGAAAGGGGCGGGAAGGGGAAATACCCACCCCCACCACCTCACCGCACCGCGACAAACCCCTCCGCACTCCGCCCCACCCGCGCCGCAGGAGCAACCGCCGCCCGCCCCACCGCGACCGCTCCCAACGGATCCCACGACCCCGGCAGCTCCAGCACCTCACGCACCACATCGCGGCAGAACATCGTCGACGACACCCACGCCGAACCGAGCTGCTCGCCCGCCAGCGCCACCAGGAAGTTCTGGATACCCGCACCCGCGGCGACCACGAACATCTCGCGCTCCGCGGTGTCCCGCCGCTCGTCCCCATACGTGTGGGAGCCGTCCATCACCAGACACGGCACCACCAGATACGGCGCCCGGCGCAGCACATCGCCCCGCCGCACCCGCTTCGCGATCGACTCCTCGCTCCGGCCGTCCCGGCGCAGATCCGCGATCCAGGCGTCCCGCATCGCGTCGAGCAGCCGGGTCCGCGACTCCTCGGACTCCAGCAGGACGAACCGCCACGGCGTCGTGTGATGCGGCGCCGGCGCCGTCACCGCCGCGGCCACGGCCCGCCGCACCGCCCCCGGGTCCACCGGATCGTCGGTGAACTCGCGCACCGTACGCCGCAGGGTCACCGCTTCCCGTACCGCTTCCGACGTACCGAGCCGGAACATGTCGTCGGCCGCGACCCGCACCATCGCCCGGGCACCGCCCGCGGAATCCGTCGGGTCCGCGACATGGCCGAGCCCCCGTACCACTGCGACCGGCAGCCCCGAAGCCTTGCCCTTGACCAGATCACCGGCCGAGGCCAGCTCATCCGCGGTGGCGACCACGGTCGCGCTCAGCGGATTGCCGTACGCATCCGTACCGCCGCGCAGATCGTCCAGCACCAGGACACCGGCCGCCCCGATCGCGACATCGGTCAGCCCGTTGCGCCACGGGCGCCCGAAGGTGTCCGTGACGACGACCCCGACCTCGACACCGAGGGTGTCCCGCAGCCCGTCCCGGATGGCGCGCGCCGAAGCGTCCGGGTCCTCGGGCAGCAACAGCACCGTTCCGGCAGGGGTGTTCGAGGCATCGACCCCGGCCGCGGCCATGACGAGACCCTGCCGGTTCTCGACGATCCGCAGCGTGCCACGCCTCGCCACCACCCGTACCGTCTCCGCGTCGATCGCGGCCTCCCGGTCGGTGGCCTCGACGGTCCGGCCCTCCGCCTTGGAGACGATCTTCGAGGTGACCAGCAGGACGTCGCCGTCGACCAGCCCCGGCTCGGTGGCGGCGATCAGCTTCGCCAGGTCGTCCCCGGCCTGCACTTCGGGCATCCCGGGCAGCGCCCAGACGCGGTAGGACGGCACCGGGGAAGAATCGGAGGACTCGGCGCTCACGCCCGTACCTCCTCGGCGAGCACCAACGCCTGCCGGGCCATCTCCGCCGTCGCGTCGGCATCGGTCATCATCAGCGGCACGGAACGGCAGCGGATGCCAGCGGCCTCCACCTCGTCGACGACCCCGGCGTCCACCGTGTCGACGAGCCATCCGTCGAGCAGCCCGGAACCGTAGTGCGTGGCCACGGCCGAGGCCGTCGACTCGACGCCCACCGCGGCGAGCACCTTGTCCGCCATCCCGCGCACGGGCGCGTCCCCGACGATGGGGGAGAGGCCGACGACCGGCACCCCGGCCTCCGCGATCGCCTCCCGGATCCCGGGCACGGCAAGAATCGTCCCCACCGACACGACGGGGTTGGACGGCGGGAAGAGGATGACATCCGCCTCGGCGATGGCCTCCAGCACGCCCGGCGCGGGCTTGGCCTGCTCGGCGCCGACCGGCACGACCGCCTGCGCCTCGACCGAGGCGCGCAGCTTCACCCAGTACTCCTGGAAGTGGATCGCCCTGCGCTCGCCGTCCATGTCGACCGCGACATGCGTCTCGACCCGGTCGTCTGACATCGGCAGCAGCCGGACCCCCGGCTTCCAGCGCGCACAGAGCGCCTCGGTGACGGCGCTCAGCGGATACCCCGCGCCCAGCATCTGCGTACGGACGATGTGCGTTGCGAAGTCGCGGTCGCCGAGCCCGAACCATTCGGGCCCCACGCCGTACGCCGCGAGCTCCTCCTTGACCTGGAAGCTCTCGTCCGTACGCCCCCAGCCCTGCTCCTCGTTGATGCCACCGCCGAGGGTGTACATCACGGTGTCGAGGTCGGGGCAGACCTTCAGCCCGAACAGATGGATGTCGTCACCGGTGTTGCCGATCACCGTGATGTCCGCGTCGGGCGCGGCCTGCTTGAGGCCACGCAGAAAACGAGCACCACCGATACCGCCGGCCAGAACCACAATGCGCATGCACAGCAGTTTGTCAGGCGGGTGCGACATCCATGGCCGCCGGGGCGCATTGCGCCGCGTGCATCGGCATCTCGGTCAGACCCGGGTAGTAGATGTGCAGACTGACGGCCGGTTCGAGGGAGTCATTGACCACTTCGTGTACATAGCCGGGCGCGAAGACGCGCTGCGCGCCGGAGTCCAACGCCCGCGTCCCGCGCTCGGTGTGCTCGGTCAACCGGCCGTCCAGGACGGTCAGTACGCCGGAGGACGGACCGTGGTCGTGGCGCCCGCTGCCCTGGCCGGGCACCCAGCTGAGCAGCCAGACCTCGTAACCAAGTGGGGTCTCCCCTGCTCGAGCGGAGCCGAGAGCTCGGGGAACGGTGCGCAGCCGGTGGTACCAGCGGGTGGTGGTGTCGTACCGGACGAGCGGTGCCCACTGCGCGCGGTCGGCGCGGATGCTGCGGGCGAGTCCGACGAACTCGGCCACGGTGGAGGGGTGCTCGCGGGCCGGCTGGAGGAGGTGCTGGACCTCAAGGATGTCGCCGGCGATCTGAAGGTCGCTGTCGCTGTTCATGGAAACGGGGGTTCCTCGGCATGGGGGGGTGCATGTGCGGGGTGTCTCGGAGACCGGAGAGCCGCGGAAGCGCGGAGAGGAAGCACTACGGAGACGCTCTGCGAGAAGCTCTGCAAAGAGGAGCTGGATCAGAGCCGGTGCCTTACGGCATCAACAGCTGTGACAGCTGGAACAGCAACAGCGGGCCTGGACAGCGGTGCGGAACCCACGGATGTGGGTGGCGTACATCGCTGCGGTCGCTGGCATGCAGTCAAGGAGACCGGCTCGATCCTCCGCTGTCAACTCAATGCCCGATTTGGTGGTAATAGTTCACCTCATCCGGTTACTGGGGGCAGGGGAAGGTTTGTGTGGTCGACGCGGTGGAGATGTGGCGCATCAACCGCGTCCGCAAACGTCGTTGGGGCATCGTGACCTGGCTGTGATCTTGATCGCTTCGGTGATCGAATCGAAACATGGGGATGACCCCGGTCGTCCCCCTGGCGAGAGAAGGGGCGTGGCGAGGTCGATGGCAGATGTCAGGTTTTTGGCGATTTGCACACTTTCCGCATACCCTTGGTTCCGCAGAGTGAATACCGGGGCCAATAGCAGATCTTCGCTTGACTGGCCTGGAGCTACACACTTGTAATTTCACTCGTGTCGTTCGGCCGCAATCAGTAACGGCTGCATCACGGGGACGCGAGAGACAGACGAGGGGCGCACATGACCGAGCTGTTCCAGCAACTGCTGGTCGAGGACGCGGACGAGGAACTCGGCTGGCAGGAGCGCGCGCTGTGCGCCCAGACCGATCCCGAGTCCTTCTTCCCCGAGAAGGGCGGATCCACCCGCGAGGCCAAGAAGGTCTGTCTCGCCTGTGAAGTCCGGTCCGAATGCCTTGAGTACGCGCTTTCCAATGATGAACGCTTCGGAATCTGGGGCGGCCTTTCGGAACGTGAACGACGCCGCCTGAAGAAGGCCGCCGTCTGACCGCGGGGCACCGGAACAACAGAACACCGCGCACCGGCCGCCCACCCGACCGCGATTGACCATGGCCCGTCGCCTGCCCCCGCAGGCGACGGGCCATCGCTGTGCCCGCAGCCGCTTTACCACCGCCGCGTCACCGCCCTCGTTCAACCGCTCGGCGGCACCGCGGTTGTCCGTACCGTTAGTGTGGGGCCCCGTCCGAGACGCGCCAACGCCCCGACGGAGCGCGCGTGTACACCGATGCAGCCCCCGGGGGGACGCCCCCCGGACCTGGCCGGAGGGCCCGTACCTCGATGTCCGTGCACAGCCAATCGACGGCGCCGTACGCGGCTGCCGCCGCCCCAGAGTTCCCCCGGCATGTCGTCACCGCCGTGCTCGTCTCCCACGACGGCGCACGCTGGCTGCCCGACGCGCTCGCCGGGCTGCTCGGGCAGGAACGCCCCGTACAGAACGTCGTCGCCGCCGACACCGGCAGCGCCGACGACTCCGCGCGGCTGGTCACCGACGCGCTCGGCGCCGAACGCGTCCTGCACCTCGCACGCCGTACGAGCTTTGGCACCGCCGTCGACGAGGCGACCCGCACGGCCGGCGTCCTCACCCCCGAGGACCTGCCGTACCTGAAGCGCCCCAGCAGCTGGGACCCCGTCAGCAGGAG
This sequence comes from Streptomyces sp. NPDC002785, assembly GCF_040295565.1. NCBI lineage: Bacteria > Bacillati > Actinomycetota > Actinomycetes > Kitasatosporales > Streptomycetaceae > Streptomyces > Streptomyces sp. NPDC002785. The sequence goes on from NZ_JBEOVN010000075.1 coordinate 14,377, forward strand.
CTGGCGCGAAGACGCGTACGACCTGCCTGAACTGCCGCACGGTGAACCGGTGCAGTGGCTCTGGCTGCTCCACGACGACTGCGTACCCGAGCCCGACGCGCTCGCCGGGCTGCTGCGCGTCGTCGACACCGACCCGCACGCCGCGATCGTCGGCCCCAAGCTCCGCGGCTGGTACGACCGCAAGCAGCTGCTCGAAGTCGGCGTCTCCATCGCCAACAGCGGTCGCCGCTGGACCGGACTCGACCGGCGCGAACAGGACCAGGGCCAGCACGACCAGGTCCGTACCGTGCTCTCCGTCTCCACCGCGGGCATGCTGATCCGCCGTGACATCTGGGAGGAGCTCGGCGGGTTCGACCGCAGGCTCCCGCTGATGCGTGACGACGTCGACCTGTGCTGGCGCGCGCACACCGCCGGACACCGGGTGCTCGTCGCCCCCGACGCCGTCATCAGACATGCCGAGGCCTCTGCCCGCGAGCGCCGCCCCATCGACTGCGCAGGACGCTCGGTCGCCTCCCCGCACCGCGTCGACAAGGCCGGTGCCGTCTACACGATGCTGGTCAACGCACGTGCCAAGGCCCTGCCCTGGGTGATGCTCAGGCTCGTCCTCGGCACCCTGCTGCGTACCCTCGCCTATCTCGTCGGCAAGGTGCCCGGCCAGGCCCTCGACGAGGTCGCCGGGCTCTTCGGCACCCTGCTGCGCCCCGGGCGGATCCTCTCGGCCCGGCGCAGCCGGGGCAAGGGCGCCGTCGACCAGGCCGAACTGCGTGGCCTCTTCCCGCCGCCCGGCGCCACCGTCCGTGCCACCGTCGAGCAGGTCGTCGGAAACTTCGGCAGCGGTTCCGATACCGACGCGGGCGGCTCACGGCACGGCGCCGTGGAGTCCGGTCCCGGCGGTGACGACGCCGACTTCCTGGAGATCGAGCAGTTCGCGCGGCTGAAGCGGATCGGGCGCAAGCCGGGCCCGGTGCTCTTCGCCGTCCTGCTGCTCGTCTCGCTCGTCGCCTGCCGCGGCCTGCTCGGCGGCGGAGCGCTGGCGGGCGGCGCACTGCTGCCCGCGCCCGCCGACGTCTTTGACCTGTGGGGCAGGTACGCGGACGGCTGGCACGCGGTCGGTACCGGCGGCACACAGACCGCACCGCCCTACCTCGCCGTCATCTCGGCCCTGTCCGCGCTGTTCCTCGGCTCGACCGGCTTCGCGCTCACACTGCTGCTGGTCTGCTCGGTCCCGCTCGCCGGACTCACCGCGTACTTCGTCTCCCGGCCGCTGCTCGACTCAAGGCTGCTGCGGGCCTGGGCGAGCGTCGCGTACGCCTTCCTGCCCGCCGCGACCGGCGCACTGGCGACGGGCCGCGTCGGCACCGCCGTACTGGCCGTCCTGCTCCCGCTGATCGCCCGCGCCGCCGTCTCCGCGCACGGCATGCGCGCCGGCGGCGACGCCCGCGGCAGCTGGCGCGCCACCTGGGCGTACGCCCTGCTCCTCACCTGTGCGATGGCCTTCACGCCCATCGTCTGGCCGCTCGCTGTGGTCCTCGGCATCGGTGTGCTCGCACTGCGCCGCGACGACATCGCCGCGTACGGGCTCCGCTTCCTCGCCGCGCTCGGCACACCGCTGCTGGTTCTCGCGCCCTGGTCCCTCTCGCTCCTCACCAGCCCGTCCGGCTTCCTGAAGGAGGCGGGCCTGGAGATCGGTACGGGCACGGCCTCCGCACTCGACCTGCTCGGCATCAGCCCCGGAGGCCCGAAGGCCGCGGGCGGTGTGCTGCTGCTCGGCATCGTGTTCGCCGCGCTGGCGGCGCTGCTGCGCGGGGAGCGGCAGTTCGCGGTACGCACCGCGTGGGTGGTCGCGCTCGTGGCACTGGTCTTCGCCGTTCTCGCCAACGGCTCGGGCTGGGCGGGTCCCGCCACCCTCGTCTACGGCATCGCGCTGATCGTCGCCGCGCTGGTCGGCGCGGACGGCGCCCGAGTACGCGTCGCCGAGCTCAGCTTCGGCTGGCGCCAGCCCGTCGCCGTACTGATCGCCCTCGCCGCGGGCCTCGCCCCGGTGCTGGCCGCCGCGGGCTGGATGATCGGCGGCGCCGCGGGCCCGCTGGAGCGCCGCGACCCGGTGCAGGTGCCCGCGTTCGTCGCGGAGGAGAGCACCACCCGCGATCAGCCGCGCACCCTGGTCCTCGGCGGCACATCGCCCGCCGCCGTCTCGTACACCCTGGCACGCGGCTCCGGCGCGCGGCTCGGTGACGCGGAACTGACCGAGGCAGGCGGCAGCAACAGCCACCTCGACAAGGTCGTCGCCAATCTGGTCGCGGGCTCCGGCGCCGACCAGGGCAGCCAGCTCAGCGGATTCGCGATCCGTTACGTACTGGTACGGGACGGCGCTCCGAAGGAGATGAGCCGGGTCCTCGACGCGACCCCGGGCCTCAGCCGGCTGAGCCAGCTGGACGGCAGTGCGCTGTGGCGGGTCGACCGGCAGGTCGCCCGTGTCATGATCATCCCGTCCGGCGCCGACGAGGAACCGCTGCCCGTGGGCTCCCTCCCCGTCGAGGCGCACACAAAGATTCCGGCAGGCGGCTCCGGCCGGGTGCTGCGCATCGCCGACGCCGCCGACCCCGGCTGGGAGGCCACGCTCAACGGGCGCGCCCTGACCCGGAAGACCGTCGACGGCTGGGCCCAGGGCTTCGAGCTCCCCGCGGAGGGCGGCACTCTGGACCTCACGTACAACGCGCCGCTCACCCACACCGCCTGGATCTGGGCCCAGGCCGCGCTGGCCGTGGTCCTGGTGGTCCTCGCCCTGCCCGGCCGCCGCCGGGAGATCGACGACGACCTGCCGGAGGAAGCCACGACGGTTCCCGCGGAGCCGGTCGCGGGCGAGGGGCGCCGGGCACGCAGGCTGCGCGCGGCCGCCCAGGCGGAAGCGGAGGCCGAGTCGGAGCCGGCCCTGGGCGGGAGCGCCGAGGAGGCGGCGGGGGAGTACATCCCCGCACAGCAGACGGCCGAACAGCATCCGCAGCAGGCCGATGACCAGGGCGTGTTCGCCTCGCAGGCCGACAGTGGTCAGTACGCGGCGGTGCCGCAGCAGCAGTACGGCGAATGGGACGCGCAGCAGTACCAGGGCACCGACTACCAGCACTACCAGGGCGAGCATTACCAGGACGGCCAGTACGGCGCACAGCAGGAGCAACAGGCGACCGCCGACCCGTACCAGCAGAACGCCTACGACCCGTACGGCTACGCGCAGCAGCAGTACGACCCGCAGGCCCAGTACGCCCCGCAGAACCCCCAGTACGATCCGCAGGCTCCGTACGATCCGCAGGCCGACTACGGCCGACAGGCCGGTCAGCAGGGCCAGTACGACCCGCAGAACCCCGACGAGAACCCCGCCCCGGGCCAGAACCCGTGGCCGACCGGTAACGCATCGCGAGGCGAGTCCGAGTGAAGTCCACCAGCCTGTCCCTCATCGCGGGCACCGTCGCCCTCGCCGCCGTCACCGGATTCGCCGCGCTCACCGCGCCCGGCGACGGGGGCACGACGGAGGCGAAGGCCCCCACCCGGCTGCCGGTGGAACGGTCCAGCCTGCTCTGCCCGGCGCCCGGTCTCTCGGATCTCGCGGAGACGACGTACACGTCCTTCACCCCGGCGGGCGGCGGCGGCGAGGCCGGTACGGCCGAACTGAAGCAGGCCACGTCCACGGCGGCCGACGACACCACGCACGAGGACGGGAGCAAGGGCAAGAAGGACAAGGCGAAGGCGGATTCCGGAAAGCCGGTCGTCTCCCTGAAGGAGCCCGGCAAACCAGCCACCGCCGAAGCGTCCGGCGCCGCCGCCCCCGCGCTGGTCGGCACCGCCACCGGCCGCCTGGCCCCCGGCTGGACCACCCAGCAGACCACCACGGTCGAGGCGGGCGGCGCCCGCGGCGTGCTCGGCGTCAGCTGCACCGGACCCGACACGAACTTCTGGTTCCCGGCCGCGAGCACCGCGAAGTCCCGCGAGGACTACGTCCACCTCACCAACCCGGACGACACCGCGGCCGTCGCCGACATCGAGCTCTACGGTCCGGACGGCACCCTCAAGTCCGATGTGGGCGAGGGCATCACGGTGCCCGCCCGGTCCAGCGTCCCGGTCCTGATCTCCACACTGACCAGCGAGGTCGCCGAGGATGTGACCGTCCACGTCACCACCCGTACCGGACGCGTCGGCGCGGTCATCAGGACCGCGGACGAAGAGACCGGCAGCGACTGGCTGGCCGCCTCGGCCGACCCGACGGGCACCCTGGTGCTCCCCGGCATCCCGGCGGACGCCACCTCGGTCCGACTGGTGGCCTTCGCACCCGGCGACGACGACGCCGATCTGAAGGTGAAACTGCTCGGCAAGAACAGCGCGATCTCCCCGCTCGGAAACGAGGACCTCCACGTCAAGTCGAGGATGACCGCGGGCGTCGATCTGAAGGACATCACCAGGGGCGAAGCCGGCTCCCTGCTGCTCACCCCGGCCCAGGGCGGAAAGGGCACCCCGGTGGTGGCCGCGCTGCGCGTGGTCCGCGGCAAGGGCGACGGGCAGGAGGTCGGCTACATCCCGGCGACCGGCCCGGTGGGCGCACAGGCGACCGCGGCCGACAACCGGGCCACGGGCTCGACCCTCTCGCTCGCCGCGCCGGGTGCCACCGCCACCGTGAAGGTCACCGCCTCCGCGGGCAGCGGGGGCGGCGAACAGACCGTCAAGACGTACACGGTCAACGGCGGTACGACGCTCGCGGTCACCCCGCCCGTACCGTCTGGACTCAAGGGCAGCTACGCGCTGACGGTGCAGACGCAGTCGGGCGGCCCGGTCCACGCCGCACGCACGCTGGCCCTGCCGCAGAACGGCATCCAGATGTTCACCGTGCAGACCCTGCCGAACGACGGCGGAACGGTCGAGGTGCCCGCGGTCCAGCAGGACCTGTCGCTCCTGGACGACTGAGGAGGCGGGCGGCACGGGCGGGAAGTGGGCGCCGGGCCCGCTCGTACCGCCGCTCCTACTCCTGCCCGTACCGCGGATCGACCGACTCCGGCGAAAGGCCGAGCAGGTCCGCGACCTGCTCCACCACGACCTCGTGCACCAGCAGGGCGCGCTCGTCGCGGTTCTTGGTACGGATCTCGACGGGCCGCCGGTAGATGACAATCTGCGCGGGCCGGTTCTTCTCCGCGGAGACCGCGCGCCCCAGCAGTACGGTCTCCCCCTGGGGCCCCGGCACATCGAGCACCATGAAGTCGACATCGGCCAGCTGCGGCCAGCGCCGCTCCAGCCGTTCCACCGAGTCCTGCACGAGATCGCGGAAGGTCTCCGCCCTGCTGGCCGAGAGCGGCACCTGCGGCGGGGCGACGGGCCCGCGCATGCCACGGCCATGGCGGTCACGACGGCGTGGGCGCGGCTCGGACGAGTGGGGAGGTACGGGACTGTCCATCACTGACGCAGGGTAGCTCTCTGCGGGACAGGTGGATCGCTGGTCCCTGACGGGGCGTCGGTATGTCCAATTCTGAACAATCCGGCCAAACGGGAGCCCGTTTCAGGCCCAGCTCCTGATCGTTGATCTCGTGCTGAATGACAGCTTTTGTGCCGAGTGGTGACCGGAATCGTTGCCGGTACGACCTGCGCTTCCGGGTTCCTCTGCAGGTCGGAGGGACTGCCCGGAAGGTGGTTGTGCCGGAGGTCACAGGGCGACACGGAGGGGTGACCGGCGGGAGAGTCGTCGCAGCCCGCTCAAGAGTGCGGTACCGTCCAACATCGTGAGCCCTGTACGTCGCTGTTCGCGCACCGCGTGCGGCCGCCCTGCCGTCGCGACACTGACGTACGTCTATGCCGACTCGACTGCGGTCCTCGGCCCGCTCGCCACCTACGCCGAGCCCCACTGCTACGACCTCTGTGCCGAGCACAGTGAGCGGCTGACCGCACCGCGTGGCTGGGAGGTCGTCAGGCTCTCCGACCCCTCCGCTCCCACGCGCCCCAGTGGCGACGACCTCGAAGCGCTTGCCAATGCCGTACGGGAAGCGGCGCGGCCGCACGACCGCGGAGCCGGCGGCAGGGGTCCGCAGAACGCGGACCCGATGGAGGTTGCGCGCCGCGGACATCTGCGGGTGCTGCGCTCACCGGACTCCTGAGTACGGCGCCTCGCTCGGTGCGCCCCGCGTGATTTCCCGTTCAAGTTTTCGCGTGCGAGCCACCGAATGGCCAAATCTTGTCGTGGGCACGATCGCTCCTCGCCCGTGAGGCTTTCCGCATGAGGGCTGTGTGTTTGTCCAGCAACTCGAACCCGTAGCCGATTCATTCACCCGGTCCGGTCTGGTCGCGGCGCTTTCCCTGGTCCCGTCCTGAACGGCACGGCAGCCACCCCGGCCCGGCATTGAGGACAAAGCGGCAACCGGCCATCCTGATCACCGTACGCACGGCCGGGCAACCGCACTGCTGCGCAGCCGCAGGACCCCACGGCCCGCCCGAACGGCCGCCGGGTAGTTTGGGCGGTCCGAGGAAAACTCAGGAGGACCGGCCCGTGGCTGCTGATCTGTCGCAGATCGTCAAGGCGTACGACGTGCGCGGAGTGGTGCCCGACCAGTGGGACGAATCGCTGGCCGAGCAGTTCGGGGCGGCGTTCGTCGAGGTGACGGGCGCGGACGCGATCGCGATCGGCCACGACATGCGGCCCTCGTCGCCCGGCCTCTCGGGAGCCTTCGCACGCGGTGCCGCGGCGCGCGGCGCGGACGTCACACTGATCGGCCTCTGCTCGACCGACCAGCTGTACTTCGCCTCCGGCAGCCTCGGCCTCCCCGGCGCGATGTTCACCGCCTCGCACAACCCGGCGCAGTACAACGGCATCAAGCTCTGCCGGGCGGGCGCCGCACCCGTGGGCCAGGACACCGGGCTCTCCGAGATCCGCGCCTTGGTCGAAAAGTGGTCCGAGACCGGCGCACCGCATTCGGCCGCCGCCCCCGGCACCGTCACCGAGCGCGAGACGCTCACCGACTACGCCGCGCACCTGCTGTCCCTGGTCGACCTCGCATCGATCCGCCCGCTGAAGGTCGTCGTCGACGCGGGCAACGGCATGGGCGGCCACACCGTCCCCACCGTCTTCGCGGAGCTTCCCGTCGACCTCGTACCGATGTACTTCGAGCTCGACGGCACGTTCCCCAACCACGAGGCAAACCCCCTCGACCCGAAGAACCTCGTCGATCTCCAGGCCCGCGTCGTGGCCGAGGGCGCCGACCTGGGCCTCGCCTTCGACGGCGATGCCGACCGCTGCTTCGTCGTCGACGAGCGCGGCGCGGGCGTCTCCCCGTCCGCGATCACCGCCCTGGTCGCGGCCCGGGAACTCGCTCGCAACGGCGGCAACGGCACCGTCATCCACAACCTGATCACGTCCCTCTCGGTCCCCGAGGTCGTCCGCGAGAACGGCGGTACCCCGGTCCGTACCCGCGTGGGCCACTCCTTCATCAAGGCGGAGATGGCCGAGCACGGCGCGATCTTCGGCGGCGAGCACTCCGCGCACTACTACTTCCGCGATTTCTGGAACGCCGATACGGGCATGCTTGCCGCGCTCCACGTCCTGGCCGCGCTGGGCGGTCAGCCGGGCACACTGTCGGAACTGGTCGCCCAGTACGACCGCTACACCGGATCCGGCGAGATCAACTCCACGGTCGCCGACCAGCCGGGCCGCACGGCAGCGGTACGTGAATCCTTCGCACCCCGCGACGGCGTCGCGACCGACGACCTGGACGGTCTGACGGTCACGGGACCGGACTGGTGGTTCAACCTCCGAGCCTCCAACACGGAACCCCTGCTGCGCCTGAACGTCGAGGCCCGCGACGAGCAGACGATGACGGCGGTACGCGACGAGGTGCTGGCACTGGTCCGGGCACGGGTCTCGTAGGGCGAGTCCGGGTGGCCGGGCAATGTCAGCCCACCCGGCACCTCCGGCCCGCCCGGCGTTCGAGGACCGGGGTCCGGGGCAGAGCCCCGGTTTCGGGAAGGGGTGGGCAGGGGAACAGGCCCACCGCCACCCCACCCCGGCCCGGGCCGCGCCCCCCGCACCCCGGCGGTAGGCTGACGTCGCCCGATCCGCGCGAACCCGAACCGCTTGTTCGAATGCTTGAAGGGACTCACCCCATGCCGCTCGAAGCCGGCCTTCTGGAGATCCTCGCCTGCCCGGCCTGCCACTCTCCGCTCGACGACCGGTCGGCAGCCGACAGCCCCGAGCTGGTCTGCACCGGCACGGACTGCGGCCTGGCCTACCCGGTACGGGACGGTATCCCTGTCCTCCTCGTCGACGAGGCCCGCCGCCCCGCGTAGCGGCATCCGTGGCCCGCACCCCGCACGGTGATCAGCACGTGATCGGAGGACCGTCCCCATGCTCGACGAGTCGTTGCTCGACGCCCCGGAAGCCCTGGCCCGAGCCGACCGCCGTGGCCTGCTCCGCGGCGCCGCCGAGGCCGGGGCCCGGGTCCGTACCGCCGCCCGGCACGCGGCGGAGGCCGGGATCGCCGCACTGAACCCGGAAGGCCGCCCCCGCGCCGTACTCGTCGCGGGCTCCGGCACCGCCGCGTCAGGGGTCGCCGACCTGATCACCGCCCTGGCAGGCGCCTTTGCGCCTGTCACCCGCATCAACCCCACCGGGGTCGCCCCCGCCGCGGGCGCGATGCGCTGGACGCTGCCCGGCTGGGCCGGCTCCGTGGACCTGCTGCTCATCGTCACGGCCGACGGTTCCGAGCCGGGTCTCTCCCTCCTCGCCGAGCAGGCGTACCGCCGCGGCTGCAGCGTCGTCGCCGTCGCCCCCCGCCAGTCACCGCTGCGCGAGGCCATCGACGGGGCGCACGGCCTCGTCGTACCGATGGCCTCCGCCCCGCACGGCGAGTACGACGCCGAGACGTCGGCCGCCGGCCCCGGCACTCTCTGGGCCCTGTTCACTCCGCTGCTCGCGCTGCTCGACCGGCTCGGCCTGGTCACCGCGCCCGCCGAGATGCTGCAGGGCGTCGCCGACCGCCTCGACCGCACCGCGGAACGCTGCGGTCCGGCCATCGCCACGTACAGCAACCCGGCCAAGACCCTCGCTGCCGAACTCACCGACAGCCTGCCCCTCATCTGGACGGAAGGCGACGTCGCGGGCCCGGTCGGCCGCAGATTCGCCGCCGTCCTGGCCGAGCTGTCCGGCCGCCCGGCGCTCGCCGCCGAGCTCCCCGAGGCGCTTCCCGCTCACGGCGCACTGCTGGCGGGCACATTCGCCGCCGGGGCCGACCCCGACGACTTCTTCCGCGACCGGGTCGACGAGCCGGAGCCCCTGCGCGCCCGCGTCGTACTGCTCCGAGACCGCCCCACCGGCGGCCTGAGCGCCGGGCCCGCCGCCCGCGAACTGGCCCTCGGCCACGACACGGCGATCAGCGAACTCGAACCGGACGAGGGCACCGAGCTCGAAGCCCTCGCCGAACTCCTCGCCGTCACCGACTTCGCCGCCGTCTACCTGGCACTCGCGTCGGCAGCCCGCGCCTGACCGCCCGAGCCGCTCCTGCCCCCCCGATCCACGCATCTCACAAGGACGAACTCATGGACCGGCTCTCCAACACCGTGCGCCCTTACGCCTGGGGCTCCACCACCGCCATCCCCGAGCTGCTCGGCATCGCCCCCACCGGCGAACCCCAGGCCGAGATGTGGATGGGCGCCCACCCCGGAGCCCCCTCCCGCCTCACCCGTGTAACCAGCACCGGAGAGGCCGGCCCCGAGCAGCCCCTCACCGACGTCATCGCCGCCGACCCCGAGCGTGAACTGGGCCGGCCCACCGTCGAAAAATTCGGCCCACGCCTGCCCTTCCTCCTCAAACTGCTCGCCGCGGGCGCCCCGCTCTCCCTCCAGGTCCACCCCGACCTCGCACAGGCCAAGCAGGGTTACGAGGACGAGGAGCGCCGATCCGTCCCGATCGATGCACCCCACCGCACGTACAAGGACGCCAACCACAAGCCCGAGCTGATCTGCGCGCTCACCCCCTTCGCCGGTCTGTGCGGCTTCCGCAGACCCACCGAGGTGGCCGAGGCGATGGCGGCGCTCGGTGTCGACTCCCTCAAGCCATACGTCGACCTTCTAGGCGCCCACCCGGAAGAGGCAGCCCTGCGCGAGGTCCTCACCGCGATCCTCAGCGCCGACCCGGCGCAGATGGCCGAAACGGTGAACCAGGCGGCCGCTGCCGCCGAACGCCTCGGCGGCGCCCACGCCCCGTACGCCCGGATCGCCCACCACTTCCCCGGCGACCCCGGTGTCATCGCGGCGATGCTGCTGAACTACGTAGAACTCCAGCCCGGCGAAGCCCTGTTCCTCGGTGCGGGTGTTCCGCACGCCTACCTCGACGGGCTCGGCGTCGAGATCATGGCCAACTCGGACAACGTGCTGCGCTGCGGACTCACGCCCAAACACATCGACGTACCCGAACTGCTGCGCATCGTCCGCTTCGAGGCGACCGACCCCGGCGTCCTGCGCCCCGAGGCGTCCCCCTCCGGCGAGGAGCTGTACGAGACGCCCGTGGAGGAATTCCGGCTCTCGCGCTTCGATCTGTCGCCCGGCGCCGACCCCGTCGACCTGACCCGGAACACCCCGCAGATCCTGCTCTGCACCGCGGGCGCCCCGAAGGCAGGCACGCTCGGCCTCACACCCGGGGCCTCGGTCTTCGTCCCCTCCGGCGAGAAGGTCGAAGTGTCCGGTACGGGAACTCTGTTCCGCGCCACAGTGGTGGCCTGACGTACCGTCCTCATCAGCGGCTGCAACAATGTCCGGCCGTACCGCGGCGCCAGGGCCGCAGCACCGAAGAAGGGACACCAGGCACTCATGAGTGCGTCAGGCGGAACCAAGGCGATCGTGGCGGCACTCGGCGCCAACCTAGCGATCGCAGTGGCCAAATTCGTGGCGTTCCTGTTCAGTGGCTCGTCGTCGATGCTCGCGGAGAGCGTCCACTCGCTCGCCGACTCGGGCAACCAGGGCCTGCTGCTGCTCGGCGGCAAGAAGGCCCAGCGCGAGGCCACCCCCCAGCACCCCTTCGGCTACGGCCGCGAGCGCTACATCTACGCCTTCCTCGTCTCCATCGTGCTGTTCTCGGTCGGTGGCATGTTCGCGGTGTACGAGGGCTACGAGAAGATCAAGCACCCGCACGAGATCGAGGCCTGGTACTGGCCGGTCGGCGTGCTGGTCTTCGCGATCATCGCCGAGGGCTTCTCCTTCCGTACGGCCATCAAGGAGTCCAACCAGACCCGCGGATCGCTCTCCTGGAAGGAGTTCATCCGCCGCGCGAAGGCCCCCGAGCTCCCCGTTGTCCTCCTGGAGGACTTCGGCGCGCTGATCGGCCTGGTCCTCGCCCTCGCAGGTGTCGGCCTGGCCATCGGGACCGGCAACGGTGTCTGGGACGGAATCGGCACCCTCTGCATCGGCGTCCTGCTGATCGTCATCGCGATGGTCCTCGCCGCCGAGACGAAGTCCCTGCTGCTCGGCGAGGCCGCCGGCGCCGACCAGGTCGAGAAGATCAAGGCCGCGGTCGTCGACGGTGACACGGTCACCGCCGTCATCCACATGCGTACGCTCCACCTCGGCCCGGAAGAGCTGCTGGTCGCCGCCAAGATCGCGGTGCAGCACGACGACACGGCCACCGAAGTGGCCAACGCCATCAACGCCGCCGAAACCCGCATCCGCGCAGCCGTCCCGATAGCCCGGGTCATCTATCTGGAACCGGACATCTACAGCGAGGCCGCCGCCGCAGCCGGCACCAACCCCGGCAAGACCCCAGGCGGAGCCCCCGACAACGCTCCCCGCACGACTCCCGACGGACCCCCGGACACCTCGACGGATTCCGGCCACTGACCCACCCGCGTACACCTCCCAACCGCCCTCGACAAGCCCTCCCGCCCGCTCCCGGTAAGCCCTCCCAGCCATTCCCCGTCCCGGGCGGGCTGGGAGCGACTGGGCCGATCGGTGTAGATTCGACGGCAGTGTCAGACGTCGCTGCTGATGGCGGTCGATCGGTCCGTATGCGCGGACCGGCCGAGGGAGAGAGGGCCTCCGACGGACTGCGCTGCGAGCGCCCGGGCATTCGTGTGCCCGCCGCCGCAGAGCCAGCCGTGCCCACCTCGACACCCATCACGAGGAGCAGCCCGTTATGACGACGGTCGCCAATCGACAGGACTTCAAGGTCGCCGACCTCTCCCTCACGGCGTTCGGCCGCAAGGAGATCACCCTCGCCGAGCACGAGATGCCCGGCCTGATGTCGATCCGCAAGGAGTACGCCGCCGCGCAGCCGCTGGCCGGCGCCCGCATCACCGGTTCGCTGCACATGACCGTGCAGACGGCCGTGCTGATCGAGACCCTGGTCGCCCTTGGCGCCCAGGTCCGCTGGGCCTCCTGCAACATCTTTTCCACCCAGGACCACGCAGCCGCGGCCATCGCCGTCGGCCCGAACGGCACCCCGGACGCCCCCGCAGGCGTCCCGGTCTTCGCCTGGAAGGGCGAGACGCTCGAAGAGTACTGGTGGTGCACGGAGCAGGCCCTGACCTGGCCGAACACCTCCACCGGCGGCCCGAACATGATCCTCGACGACGGTGGTGACGCCACCCTCCTCGTCCACAAGGGCGTCGAGTTCGAGAAGGCCGGCGCGGCCCCGGACCCGTCGACCGCGGACAGCGAGGAGTTCGGCCACATCCTCACCCTGCTGAACCGCACCCTCGGCGAGTCCCCGCAGAAGTGGACCCAGCTGGCGTCCGAGATCCGCGGTGTCACCGAAGAGACCACGACCGGCGTGCACCGGCTGTACGAGATGCACCGAGACGGCACCCTCCTCTTCCCGGCGATCAACGTCAACGACGCCGTCACCAAGTCCAAGTTCGACAACAAGTACGGCTGCCGCCACTCCCTGATCGACGGCATCAACCGCGCCACCGACACCCTCATCGGCGGCAAGACCGCAGTCGTCTGCGGCTACGGCGATGTCGGCAAGGGCTGCGCGGAGTCGCTGCGCGGTCAGGGCGCCCGCGTGATCATCACCGAGATCGACCCGATCTGCGCGCTGCAGGCGGCGATGGACGGTTACCAGGTGACCACGCTCGACGACGTCGTCGACAAGGCCGACATCTTCGTCACCACGACGGGCAACAAGGACATCATCATGGCCGCCGACATGGCCAAGATGAAGCACCAGGCCATCGTCGGGAACATCGGCCACTTCGACAACGAGATCGACATGGCCGGCCTGGCGAAGATCGACGGCATCGTCAAGGACGAGGTCAAGCCGCAGGTCCACACCTGGACGTTCCCCGACGGCAAGGTCCTCATCCTGCTGTCCGAGGGCCGCCTGCTGAACCTGGGCAACGCCACCGGCCACCCCTCGTTCGTGATGTCCAACTCGTTCGCCGACCAGACCCTGGCCCAGATCGAGCTGTACACCAAGCCCGAGGAGTACCCGACCGACGTCTACGTGCTGCCCAAGCACCTGGACGAGAAGGTCGCCCGTCTCCACCTCGACGCGCTCGGCGTGAAGCTGACGACGCTCCGCCCCGAGCAGGCCGCCTACATCGGCGTCGAGGTCGAAGGCCCGTACAAGCCCGACCACTACCGCTACTGATCCCGCCCGTCAGCGACCGCGCGCGTCACCTGTCAGTGACGACCGGCCGCTGACAGACGGAACAGCCTCAGCAGCAGCTACGAGCGCAGGCCCCCGCACCCCCGTGTCGGGGGCCTGCGCACGTACCGCACCCGCTCAGCCCGAGGAACCTCGAAGGACCCCATGCCCCGCGGCCGATATTCGCTCCATGATCTTCACGATCACACCCTCCTCGGCGAAGAACGCTTCCAGTGCGCCCCCGGCCCCTCCGGCTGGCGCTACGTCTCCCACACCACCGCCCCTTCCGGCGACCACCTCGGCTCCGTCGACCTCACCCTCGACGAACTGGGCCGCCCCATCCGCCTCGAACTCCACGCCGCGAGCTGGCAGGTCCGCGGCGCCGCCCTCGAAGGCGTCACCTGGGTCCGTACCGACCCGACCGGCACTCATGCCACCGAAGGCAATGTGCGCGCCCACGCCTTCACCGGCACATCCCCCGCATTCCTCATCGCGACCTCACGACTGCTGCGACTCACCCCCGATTCCCCCGCGACCCGCGTCCGCCTGGTTGCCTTCACGGACCCGGTCCTCGCCCCCCGCACCGTCGACCAGTCCTGGGCCCTGATGAACAGTGAAGCGCACGCCACTGACAACGGCCCTCTGACGGTGGACGAATACCAGGTCAGCGCCCTGGATACCGGCGAGCAGCACACCATTCACATCGCCGGTGACGTGGTCCTGTCGGCCCCCGGGATCGAGCTCGAAGACCTGGAGTCCCCGCCCTCGCCTCGCTAAGGGCTGTCCCGTAATCCCTGGCGGGACAGCCCTTAGGCAGGCGGTGCGAACCCCGTCGCAGCGGGCGCCGCCCCGCCCTCCTCCACCACCGGGACCACGGGAACACCCGCCCTCGCACCCCCCACGGACGGCCCGGACCCCACCGGCACAGAAGTAACAGCCCCACCCGCCAGTACTCCGCTCCCCGCCTGGGCAGCACCGTCCTGAGCAGCGACGAACACCCGCCGCGCATCCCGCGCCTGCCGCTCGTTCACCACCGCCGCCAGATACGCCCCGGCGGGCACCCCCTCGGGCACCGGAACCCCGGTCCGTGTGGCCAGCTCCCCGGCCAGCCGCTCCGCCATCGAGCGGGCCACCTGCGGGTCGAGTTGATGCATCCGCGTCAGGTACTGCCGTATCGCCAGCCACAGACCGTCCGGCACTGCCGACAGATCCAGCATCGCGAATCGCCCGACCAGCCAGGGCGGCGGAGGCGGCACGGCAGCAGCTCGTCCCGCCGGCACCCGCTCCCGTACGACAAGCGTCCCCGCGAACACGTCCCCGAGCCGCCGCCCCCGCGCCGACACCAGCGAAGCGATACAGGCGACCACCCCGAGCGTCATCAGAATCTCGATGACCCCCATGGTCCCGCGCACCAGCGCGTGCCGGAAACGGATCGGCCCCCCGTCGTCCCGGACCACCCGCAGCCCGCACGCCAGCTTCCCCAGCGACCGCCCACGGCTGAGTGTCTCCACCGCGATCGGGCCCCCGACCAGCACCAGCAGGAAGGTTGCAACGGATATCGCCGCGACTGCAGCGTCATCCAGCGTCGCGGTCGCAATGGCCAACCCGATCGACACCAGAACGAACGCCGCCCCCACCACGGCAAGATCGATGGCCTGCGCCAGCGCCCGACTCGGCAATTTCGCCGGACGCAGCCCCAGCACGACCGCGTCCCCGGTCACGAGCTCACTCATCGCCGCCCCATCCTTCGCCGATCTTCCCTGCCCCTCGGGACCTCAGTCTGCCAAGCTGACCCGCAGCGCGCCGCCGTAGTACGAACCCGTACGCACCCATGCCTGGAGCAGCAGCCGACCATGGACCTCGACGTCTTCGTGACCGCCCACCGCACCGAGTGGGACCGCCTGGACCATCTCCTGCACCGCGGGCGCCGGCTCACCGGCGCGGAAGCCGACGAACTCGTCGAGCTCTACCAGCGCACGGCCACCCATCTCTCTCTCCTCCAGTCCAGCGCCCCGGACCCGATGCTCACCGCGCGCCTCACCCAGCTCGTGGCCCGTGCCCGATCCACGGTCACAGGTACACGCCGAGCCTCCTGGCGCGACGCCGCACGCTTCCTGACCGCCGGTTTCCCCGCTGCCGTCTACCGATCCAGGCACTGGTGGATACCCACGGCCGTACTCTCCACGCTGCTGGCCGCAGTCATCGGCTGGTGGATCGGCACGCATCCGGAAGTCCAGTCGGCCATCGCGGCTCCGGACGACCTCCGCCGCCTGACCAGCCCGGGAGGGGAGTACGAGACCTACTACTCCAGCCACCCGGCCGCATCGTTCGCCGCCCAGGTATGGACGAACAACGCCCAGGCCGCAGCCATGTGCCTGGTCCTGGGAGCGTTCCTCGGCATCCCGGTGATCTGGATCCTCTTCGTCAACGTGCTCAACCTTGGCGTCGGCATCGGCCTGATGTCCTCAGCCGGCCGGCTCGACACTTTTCTGGGGCTGGTTCTCCCGCACGGCCTGCTCGAACTCACTGCCGTCTTTGTCGCAGCGGGTACGGGCCTGCGCCTGGGCTGGACAGTCATCGACCCGGGCCCGTGCACCCGCCGCACAGCCCTCGCCCAACAGGGCCGGGCCGCGATCGGCATGGCCATCGGCCTCGCACTGGTCCTGTTCGTCTCGGGCGTCATCGAAGGCTTCGTCACCCCCTCCGATCTCCCGACCTGGGGGCGCATCACCATCGGCATCGCGGCTGAGCTGGCCTTCCTTGCCTACGTCTACATCCTGGGCGGCCGAGCAGCGCGAGCAGGAGATCGGGGCGACGTCGATCCCGCGGAACGCAGTGCCGAGCTCCCGGTCGCTGCCTGATGTGCGTACGACCCCGCTGACCTGCTAGTCTCCTCTTCGCCCCGAAAGACCGTTGACATGGTCGACCAGGGGAGGTAGATTTTAACGGCTGCGTCGGGCTGGACAGGCCCGATCCCAACGGGTTAACATCCTCCTCGCTCTCACCGGAAATTGAATTTCCGCAGAGCCGTTGATTCTATTGTTCCGAATCACGCAGTCGATTAGCTCGGCTGAATGTTTCTGGTAAAGTCGGATCAGTCGAAAGGCAAGGCCACTCCAAAGGCCACCGGAATTCAAATTCGGACCGGAAACGGAACGAAAAAGAATCTGGTAAGGTTGGAACCGCCGGAAAGGGAAACGCG
>NZ_JBEOVN010000076.1:0-31062 GCF_040295565.1 Streptomyces sp. NPDC002785
GACAAGGCTGTTCACGTCGAGGACGACGATCTGCACGGCAGTGATGTGATGGGTACGTCGCTGGTGCTGGCGAAGGCGATCGAGAAGACCGGTTATGACCTGGTGATCTGCGGTATGGCGTCGACGGACGGTGTGATGGGTGTGCTGCCCGCGGTCCTGGCGGAGCGTCTGGGTGTCCCGCAGGTCACGCTGCTGTCCGAGGTCGGGGTCGCAGACGGCGCGGTGACGGGCCGCCGGGACGGTGACACGGCCTCGGAGCGGTTGGAGGCGTCGCTGCCGGCGGTGGTGTCGGTGACGGACCAGTCGGGTGAGGCGCGTTACCCGTCGTTCAAGGGGATCATGGCGGCGAAGAAGAAGCCGGTTCAGTCGCTGGACCTGGAGGGCCTGGAGCTCGATGCGGACGAGGTCGGTCTGGCGGGTGCCTGGACCGTGGTGGATTCCGCGGCGCAGCGTCCGGCCCGTACGGCGGGCACGATCGTCAAGGACGAGGGCGAGGGCGGCAGGCAGCTGGCCGAGTTCCTTGCGGGTCAGAAGTTCATCTGACTCTCTGCTTGTCCCCCGTAGTTTCTTCGCAACTCGCAGGAGATTGAAGTCCCATGGCTGAAGTTCTCGTCTATGTCGATCACGTGGACGGTTCTGTCCGCAAGCCCACCTTGGAGCTGTTGACGCTGGCCCGTCGTCTCGGTGAGCCGGTCGCTCTCGCGCTCGGCAGTGGTGCCGCCGGTACTGCTGGTGTGCTGGCCGAGCACGGTGCGGTGAGGATTCTGACCGTCGATGCGCCGGAGTTCGCGGACTACCTTGTCGTGCCGAAGGTCGACGCGCTGCAGGCCGCCCATGACGCGGTGTCCCCGGTCGCGGTGCTGGTCCCGTCCTCCGCGGAGGGCAAGGAGATCGCGGCCCGTCTCGCGGTCCGGATCGGGTCGGGCATCATCACCGACGCCGTCGATCTGGAGGCCGGTGAGCAGGGTCCGGTCGCCACGCAGTCCGCGTTCGCCGCGTCGTTCACCACCAAGTCCCGGGTCTCCAAGGGGACCCCCGTCATCACGGTCAAGCCGAACTCGGCTCCGGTCGAGGCCGCTCCGGCCGCGGGTGCGGTCGAGACCCTGGCGGTGTCGTTCTGTGCGCAGGCCACTGGCACGAAGGTGCTGTCCCGTACCCCGCGTGAGTCGACGGGCCGCCCCGAGCTGACCGAGGCCGCGATCGTTGTCTCCGGCGGCCGTGGCGTCAACGGTGCCGAGAACTTCGCGGTCATCGAGGCCCTCGCCGACTCCCTCGGTGCGGCCGTCGGCGCCTCGCGTGCCGCGGTCGACGCCGGCTGGTACCCGCACTCCAGCCAGGTCGGCCAGACCGGCAAGTCCGTCTCGCCCCAGCTGTACATCGCCTCCGGCATCTCCGGCGCGATCCAGCACCGGGCGGGCATGCAGACGTCCAAGACGATCGTCGCGATCAATAAGGACGCCGAGGCCCCGATCTTCGACCTCGTCGACTACGGCATCGTCGGCGACCTCTTCCAGGTCGTCCCCCAGCTCACCGAGGAGGTCAAGTCCCGCAAGGGCTGACCTGCCGGGGCAATGCCCCTTCCCAGCGGTCCGGGGCCGCGCGGTGTGCACCCACCACGCGGCCTCGGACCGTTTCTGATCACCATTGACGCAGGTCCGGTGGCCTTATAACTTCACTATACGGATCACTGATTCCGGGAAGCGAAAAAAGTGGCGCTGTGGAGGGTGTGGACATGGGGCAGCAGGAGAAGGTGACAACGAGCCTCGCCGCTGCGGTCGGCGAGGAGATCAGCGCCTCCCTCACCGCGGTGGACGCCGAGCTCGCCCGCCGCTACCCGGGAGACCCCGGTACCCGCCAGCCCGTCCACACGGTCTACGTCCACGGCGACACCTTCACCACCGGCACCATCCGCTCCTGGGGCGACCAGGCACTCCGCGCCCTCGACGAGCACGCCCCCGACGCGGCCTCGTTCGCCGCCGTACTCGGCATCCCGGACGAACTTGCCGCACCCGTCCATGACCGAGTACGCGCCAAGCTGGAGCGCGAGCCCGTCGAAGACCTGCGCATCGACTTCGAGGACGGCTACGGCCCCCGCCCCGACGCCGAGGAGGACGAGACTGCCGCCCGCGCCGCCCGGCTCGTCTCGGAGGCGTACGGGAACGGCACGGCGGCACCGTACATGGGCATCCGGATGAAGTGCATGGAGGCTGCCGTACGCGACCGGGGCATCCGCACCACGGACATCTTCCTCACCGGCCTGATGCAGGCGGGCGGGCTTCCCGAGGGCCTGGTGCTCACCCTTCCCAAGGTGACGTACCCCGAACAGGTCACCGCCTTCGTCCGGCTCCTCGACGCCTTCGAGCAGGCCCACGGTCTGGCCTCGGGCCGGCTCGGCTTCGAGATCCAGATCGAGACCAGCCAGTCCATCCTCGCCGCCGACGGCACCGCCGCAGTGGCCCGCATGATCGACGCCGCCGGGGGCCGCGCGACCGGCCTGCACTACGGCACCTTCGACTACAGCGCCTGCGTCGGCGTCAGCCCCGCGTACCAGGCCAGTGACCACCCGGCCGCCGACCACGCCAAGGCCGTCATGCAGGTCGCCGCCGCAGGCACCGGCGTACGGGTCTGCGACGGCTCCACCAACGTCCTCCCGGTCGGGCCCACCCACCAGGTCCACGAGGCGTGGCGGCTCCACTACGGGCTCACCCGCCGCGCCCTGGCCCGCGCCTACTACCAGGGCTGGGACATGCACCCGGGCCACCTGCCGACCCGCTACGCGGCCGTCTACACCTTCTACCGCGAGGGCCTGGAGCAGGCCGCGGCCCGCCTCGCCGCGTACGTGGCCGAGGCCGGCGGCGATGTCATGGACGAACCCGCCACCGCCAAGGCGCTCAGCGGGTACCTCCTGCGCGGCATCGACTGCGGCGCCCTGGACACCGCCGAGGTCGCCCGCCTGACCGGGCTGACGCGCGCGGAGCTGGCCGCGTTCGCGTCGTCGGGGCGGGGCAGGCTCACGGTGGGACAGGTGTGACCTCCCTCCCAGCCCAACAACGGTCTGGACGCGGCGGGTGAGGCCACCAGCACGGGCCCCGTGCTGCTTTCGGCCGATCACGTGCTGGCCGGCCGCAATCGCGTACTCCTGCGTGGTGTGGCCGGTTCCGGTGGCGCCTTCTACCGTGCTGGTCGCGGCGCCGGCCGCTGTCCCTCTCGCGAACGCTGCTGCCCTTCCCCTGGCCGGTCTGACAGCTTGGCAGGCGGTGTTCGAACACGGGCAGGTGGCCGCTGGCCAGCGGGTGCTGGTCAACGGTGCGGGCGGAGGCGTCGGCGGGTTCGTGACGCAGCTCGCCAAGTACGCCGGAGCCGAGGTGATCGCCACGGCCGGTGCTCGAAGCACCGAGGCGGTCCGGCGGCAGGGGGCGGACCACGTGGTCGACTACACCGCCATGCCCGTGGGTGCCGCGCTCGACGGCCCCGTGGACACTCTGCTCAATCTGGTCCCGCTGAGCTCGCCAGACGCTGCAGCTCTGGCGCCTCTGGTGCGGCCGGGCGGGCGGATCGTCTCGATCGCGACCCCGGTCGAGCCAGCCGTCGACGCAGGTGTGACGGCGATGCACATGGTCGCCCGCAACGATGTGGCGCATCTGGCGGCGCTGGTGGAACTCGTCGATGCGGGCGTGGTCACAATCGACATCAGCGAGTCACGCCAGCTTGCCGCCCTCGCAGACGTGCACCGTCTCAGTGAGGCCGGCCGAACCCGAGGAAAGGTCATCATCATTCCCTGAGCCCCGGGCCGCCGGACCTCGCCCATGACTCCTGGATGCTCTCCCGGTGGGCATGTTCCCGTGTACCTGGCTGAGCACTTCGGAGAGTACGCCGACACCGGGGGCAGCGCTGTGTCACGTTGCCCACGTCGGCCGCATGACCGCCAACGTGGTGTTGGGTTGCGCCTTCGGCGCGACTGCGATGACGCAGCAGCTCGCGCTCTGACCACCAATCAGGCGCTCGCCTCGCCTGGCCTCGTTCCAGCGGTAGATGCCGGGGTGGAATCTCAAGACGACCGGGTCGCGACCGGGTCGCTGCAGGACACCATCCCGCCTCCCACGAACGGCAGCAGCCGGTCAGCCTCCTGTTCCAGGGCCGCCCGATCGGTTGAGCGGAGCGGCCGGAACGGGGTGAGCCGCAGCGTCCCGGAGGCGAGGGACCAAGTTCCGTGCACCCGGCCGTCCACCAGGAAGGTGGGCCGTACCTGTGCCTGGCCGGGCATCACCCGCTTTCGGTCCTCGTCGCTGATGACGCGGGTCCGGTCGGCGTGGCCGAGCAGGGCGTTGTCGAAGGCGGGCAGCAGCCGCACCGGGGCGGGGGTCTCGGGGTCGGGAAGCTCCGCGTCGGCCAAATCGATCAGTTCCCTGCCATCAGGGCCCGAGTAGCAGCGCAGTTCGGCGCGCATCTCCGCGACGACCTCGGTCAGGCGGGTCAGCCCGCACCAGGCCTGGACGTCCTTCACCCCGGCCGGGCCGAAGGCCACCAGATAGCGGCGGATCAGCTCCTTGGCCGAATCCTTGGCGATCGCCGTCGTGGCCACCGTCGCCATCGGCCGCCCCAGCCAGGCCTCGGCGGGCGTGACCGAGACCGCCGACCGGTTGCCCCAGGAGCCCCATGCGCCAGTGACCGCGCCATGGACGAGGGGAGTGCGCAGCTCAACCTCCCCGGCCAGGATCCGCCCGTCGCGTCCCGGGTGGCGTTCGGCCAGCCGCCGGGCCAGCTCCTTGCGCGGCAGTGTCCCGCCCGCGAGCAGGTCGAGTCCGGTGGCGACCAGGGACGTCGCGTCCAAGCCGGTGCTGTTCCGGGCGAAATGGGGCGAGCCGGCTGTGCGGTCGAGCACGGGCTGCAGCAACGGCCGCAGCCGACGGAAGTCGTCAGCTGCGGCGAGGTGCTGGGTGCTGCGGAGCAGACCGGAGCGGACCACCTGCCGGTCCTCCAGCAGTGCGGCGAGCTCGGACTGCGTGAAGCCGTGGATCCTGCTCCACAGCCCGACATAGGCCCAGTTGGGCTCCTGTGCCTGCAGTGCGACCAGTCGCCCGATCGCCTCCAGTGGAGTGTGATCGGTGCGCGCCAGCAGGAACTGACGGTCCATCAGTGCACGATTCAGGGCCCGCAGGGAGAGGGTGGTCACGACAGTCGCACCGAGACATTTCCCTGGTAGAACCCCTGCAGCAGCGACAGGAACGCCTGCGGCACATCCTCGATCCCACCCTCGACGACCGTCTGCGGGTAGACGAACCGGCCCTCGCCCAGCCAGGTGCTGAAGTGTTCCCGCCAGGCGGCGATCTGATCCGGCGTGTGGTAGCAGGAGAACGGCAGCAGCTCGATGCCCTTGGCCTCGGCCGCCACGCGGTCGGGCTGTGGAAAGCGTTGCACCGCGTCGCCGAGCTGGCTGGACAGCGAACCACACAGTGCGAAGCGCGCGCCGGGCCTGGCCGTCTGGAGCGCCGCTTGGTACTGCTCGCCGCCCACGACGTCGAAGAACACCGAGATGCCTTCGGGTGCGAGCTCCCGCAGCCGGTCGGTCGCGGAGCCGTCGTGGTAGTCGAAGGCGGCGTCGTAACCGAGTTCGTTCACCAGGTAGTCGACCTTCGCCGGGCTGCCGGCGCTGCCGATCACCCGTGCCGCGCCGCGGCACTTGGCGATCTGCCCGGCCAGCGAGCCGACCCCGCCCGCCGCGCCGGAGACGAACACCACGTCTCCCTTGCCGACGGCCGCCACATCGGCCATCCCGTAGTAGGCGGTCGGCCCCTGGCCGAGGTAGTAGCCGGGGTCGGCGAAGAGCTCACGGTCGAGCTTGACGTATCCGGCGGCCGGACCGGCGGAGTATTCGCTCCAGCCAGTCATCGACTGGACCAGGTCGCCGACCGCGAGCTCGGGGCTGTCGGACCGGACGATGGTGCCGATGGCGGCGACCCCCACCCGCTGGCCCGGCTGCCAGGCCGGCACCGGGATGGTGCAGTCGGC
This sequence comes from Streptomyces sp. NPDC002785, assembly GCF_040295565.1. Lineage (NCBI taxonomy): Bacteria > Bacillati > Actinomycetota > Actinomycetes > Kitasatosporales > Streptomycetaceae > Streptomyces > Streptomyces sp. NPDC002785. Next base: position 6,010 of record NZ_JBEOVN010000076.1, read on the forward strand.
CCGCATCAGCTCCAGGTAGGTCGCGGCAAGGCCCACCTGGTCAGTCCGCACCAGGACCTCGCCGTCCACCTCGGTCTTGGCGACGGTGAAGTGGTCGAGCGTCGGGACGCCGGTGATCTGGGCGGCCAGCTGGATCTCACGGGTGATCATGTCTTGGTCCTCACGTCGGTCCGGTACGGCCTTCGAGATCGACTCTAGGGAGCCTTCCGGCCACTTTCTGACCGGAAGCCGAGGGAGGATGTCGGCATGGCGAACACCAGCTCACGGACCCTCAGACTGCTCTCACTGCTGCAGACCCACCGCCACTGGCCCGGCATGGAACTGGCCGACCGGCTCGGGGTGTCCGAGCGGAGCCTGCGCCGCGACGTCGACCGGCTGCGCGAGCTCGGCTACCCGGTCAGCGCGGCCCGGGGTACGGACGGCGGCTACCAGCTCGCACCCGGCGCTGTCCTGCCACCGCTGCTGCTGGACGACGAGGAGGCGGTGGCCCTCGCGGTCGGCATCGGAGACGCGGCACAGAGCGGGATCGCGGGGATGGAGGAGGCGTCCCTGCGCGCACTCACCAAGGTGGTGCGAGTCCTGCCGCCCCGGCTGCGGGCCAGGGTGGACGCCCTGCGGGCGATGACCCTCTCCGCAGCCACATCCGGGCCGGTGGTCGGGGCGGGGGTGCTCACCGCCGTTGCCCAGGCCTGCCGGGACGAGGAGCGGCTGCGGTTCAGCTACACGGCCAGGGGCTCCACGCCCACCGAGCGCGAGGTTGAGCCGCACCGCGTGGTCGCCCTCGGCGGGCGCTGGTACCTGGTCGCCTACGACCTGGCGCGGCACGACTGGCGCAGTTTCCGCCTCGACAGGCTGACCGGGCCGACGGCGACCGGCGCGCGCTTTCGGCCGCGCCCGCTCCCAGCGGAGGACGCCGTGGCGTTCGTCCAGGCCGCGAACGGTGCCCCGGCGCCGTACACGGTCGAGGCCCTCGTCCACGCTCCGTCCGCACGGGTGCGGCAACTGGTCGGCCAGTGGGGCACGATCGAACCGCTCGACCAGGACAGCTGCCGGCTCACCATGACCTCGACCTCCCTCGACTGGCCGACCCAGGCCTTGGGCAACCTGGGCGCCGAGTTCGAGATCCTGGGGCCGCCGGAGTTCGCCGCGCACGTCCAGGAGTGGGGCGACCGCTTCATCCGAGCCACCCGCGCACCCTGGTGACCTTCCTCGCCGTAGCAGTGTGACGGTGGCGCGGCGTTCGTAACAGCGGGCGAAGCAGTGGAAGGCGTTCTGCCAGGCGTAGGCGGGCTTGAAGATCGCTCCCACAGCGGTTCGGTCAGCCATGACGTACGGACGGGCACAGGTCTCCCCGGCGATCACAGAGCGTCGCAACACCGTGGTCGCCAAGACCTGTGGCTGTCTCGCTTGCCGGGGAAGCCCCCTGCCTATTCGTGCGAGTTCTTAGGCAGGCTGGCCACGAACCCGCCCATGTGCGGATTGATCTGCGCGCTGCATCAGGACCGCCGCGGCTACCTCCCTGAGGGGAGCAAGGAGATCTACGACGATCCGGGTACCGGAGGGGACAGTCGCCGTAGGCACGGACAGGCTGCCCCCGTCGATGGATGCCGTCCGCGAACGGCTCGGCGGCGCCTGAGCGCCCCGGCCCGCTCAGGCGGGCGGCAGTTCGCCCGAGCCGCGCTGGATGAGTTTCGTGGGGAGTTCCACGCGGGCCGGGGCGTGGTCCGCGCCGTCCAGGCGGCGGAAGAGGTGCTCGGCGGCAGTGCGGCCGACGGCGGCGGCGTCCTGGGAGACGACGGTGATGCCGAGCAGGTCGGCCAGTTCGATGTCGTCGAAGCCGACCAGGGCGACGCGGCGTTCCTGCTCCGCGAGGACACGTACCGCCGTCACCGTCACCCGGTTGTTGCCCGCGAACAGCGCGGTGACGGGCTCGGGACCGGAGAGCATCTGCTCGGCGGCGGCCCGGACCCGCTCGGGGTCGGTCGAGCCGAGGGAGACCCATGAGTCCTCGACCGCTGTCCCGGCCTCCGCCATGGCCGCGTGGTAGCCGCGCAGTCGCTCGGTGGCGGTATGGATGCGCGGCTGGTCGCCGATGAAGCCGATCCGGCGATGGCCGTGCGCGATCAGATGCGCGACGCCGTCGCGGGCGCCGCCGAAGCTGTCGGAGAGGACCATGTCGGCGTCGATGCGGCCGGCCGGGCGGTCCACGAAGACGGTGGCGATGCCGGCCTTCATCTCCGGCTCCAGATAGCGATGGTCGTCGCCGGCCGGAATCACGATGAGCCCGTCCACCCGGCGCGCACACAGGGCGAGTACGAGCTCCTGCTCGCGCTCCGGGTCCTCGGCGCTCGACCCGTTGATGAGCAGGGCGCCGTGCGCCCGGGCGACCTCCTCCACCGCGCGGCTCAGAGGTCCGTAGAACGGGTCGGCGAGATCCTCCAGGACCAGGCCGATGGAAGCGGTGCGGCCCTTGCGCAGGACGCGCGCGCTGTCGTTGCGGCGGAAGCCGAGCGCCTCGATGGCCTCCTGGACCCGGCGTTCGGTGTCGGGCGTGACCCCCGGCTCGCTGTTGACCACACGGGAGACCGTCTTGAGGCCCACTCCGGCGCGGGCGGCCACATCCTTCATGGTCGGCCGGTTGCCGTAACGGGTCTCGGAGTGACGGGCGGTCTCGGCCACGGTGCGCTGTCCTGTCGTCGGGTGCGGGCGGTCCGGCGGGCCCGCGAGCGGTGCCGCGGAGGGCCGGAGGCTGTGCCGTCGAGCATAGGCCCTGGACAACGTTGTCAGCTGACTGGAGACTGGGCAGGACTGTTCACCGAGGCCGCAGGTCCTCGCCCCCTACTCACGGAGCCACACCGATGCATACCGACCTCGTTGCCGCGCTGGACATCGGCGGCACCAAGATCGCCGCCGCGCTGGTGGACGACAGCGGCGCGCTCCTCGTACGGGCGCAGCGGCCGACGCCCGCCCGGGAGAGTGCCGAGACGGTGATGGGGGCCGTGACGGAGGTTCTGGCCGAGCTGTCGGGATCGCCGCTGTGGGAGCGGGCGACGGCCGTCGGCATCGGCAGCGCGGGCCCGGTGGACGCCTCGGCCGGTACGGTCAGCCCCGTCAATGTCCCCGGCTGGCGCGACTTCCCATTGGTGGAACGGGTCGGCGAGGCGGTCGGCGGACTGCCTGTCGAACTGGTGGGCGACGGCGTCGCCATGACGGCGGCCGAGCACTGGCTGGGCGCGGCTCGCGGCTACGACAACGCGTTGTGCATGGTCGTGTCGACCGGTGTCGGCGGCGGACTCGTCCTCGGCGGAAAACTGCACCCCGGCCCCACGGGCAACGCCGGGCACATCGGCCACGTCAGCGTGGATCTGGACGGTGACCCGTGCCCGTGCGGTTCGCGCGGTTGCGTCGAGCGCATCGCCAGCGGACCGAACATCGCCCGCCGGGCGCTGGAGGCCGGCTGGCAGCCCGGACCGAACGGCGATGCATCGGCCGCCGCCGTGGCCGCCGCCGCGCGCGCCGGGGACCCGGTCGCCGTCGCCTCGTTCGAGCGCGCCGCTCAGGCACTGGCCGCCGGAATCGCCGCCACCGCCACACTCGTCGAGATCGACATCGCGGTGATCGGCGGGGGAGTGGCCGGAGCGGGCGACATCCTCTTCGCTCCGCTGCGCCGCGCTCTGCGTCGGTACGCCACGCTCTCCTTCGTCCAGCAGCTCACGGTGGCCCCGGCAGTGATGGGCACCGACGCGGGGCTGGTGGGCGCGGCGGCCGCGGCGGTGCGGGTGGGCTCGGGCGGGGTAGTGGCCGATTAGGGCGTGTCTCGAGAGTCCCGTCCGGCCGGGGGCGCCCTGCGGGCGGACGACGCGACTTCCGAAACACGCCCGGGGCCTGCTGTCCGGCGGGGTGGGAAGCGCCGGACGGGCAGGACGGCTGTCCTGGGGCCCGTCCGGCGATCCGAGGCGCGACGTGGCCGCGACCGCGATTCCCGCCGGCTCTCCCGTCAGCAGGTGATCCGCAGGTCCGCCCAGTCCGCGTGGTCGGAGTCGACACCGTCCCCGCCGTCGGTGACCACCAGACGTACCACCTGCGCACCGCTCACATCCGCGGAGAGCGGCTGCGCGGGCATCGCATGGGTCAGTACGCCGGTCGACGCCACCTTCGTACCGTCGGCCCAGACCTCGAAGGCGACCGTTCCCCTGATGATCGACTCGTCGTCGACCCCGACCTGCGCGGTCACGGCGCTGCATGCCTCGCCGGTGTAGAACGCGACGGCGCTGTCGGCATGCACACCGAGCCCCTTGGCGAAGACCGCGCCGCCGATGGTGAGCGGATTCCCGTCACCCGCTCTGCTCTCGCCGTTGCTGGTGTCCTTCTCGACCGGGCCCCAGCCGTTGGCGGCGGAGAGCTGGGGCAGATCGTTCAGGTAACTGCCGCCGGCAGGCGGCGCGACCACCACATGCGCCTGGAACGGGACCTCGGACCTCACCCGCGTCCCGGCCGGTGAGCGGTACTCGGCGGTGAGCGTCAGATCGTACGTACCGGTGGCCGTGCCCGCAGGGGCCGTCACCTGCCAGCGGGTGGTCAGGGCCCGGCCGGTCGGCAGGTACGGTGATCCGGTCGGCGATGCCGCCTTCACCTGCCAGCCCGAGGGACCGGTGAGCGCCGCGGAGACCTTCGTGGCGGAGGTACGGCCGAGGTCGGTCACCGTCGTTGTCAGCGCGGCCGTGCGCCCGGCCTCGACCAACGGGCTTCCGTTCAGACCGAGTTCCACGGCAGGCGGATGCGCGGCCCACTTGGGGTCGGCCGCGATGCGCAGCAGTACGGTCCCGTGCGCCGGGACGGTCGCCGAGACGCGGCCCGCCGTGTTGTACGTCGTGTGCTCCCACAGGTCACGCATCGTGTACGCGGTGGCCTTCGGCAGCCCCGCCGCCTCGGCCGTCGTCGAGATGCGCTGTGCGCTGCCTGTCTCGTTGAAGAGGGCCACGACGCGGCTGCCGTCCTGCATCTCCTTGGCGACGACCCAGCGCCCGCCGGTGGAGGAGAGCACGACGCCCTGCTTGCCCAGGGTGTCCTGATCGACCGCGATGACCTCGCGGTTGGAGAGGATCTCGAAGGTCTCCGGGCCGGCCTTGCGCAGATCGGAACCGATGAGCAGCGGCGCCGCCATCACGGACCACATGGAGAAGTGGGTGCGGTATTCCGTGTCCGTCATGCCGCCGTTTCCTACCTCCAGCATGTCGGGGTCGTTCCAGCGCCCCGGTCCCGCTGCGGCGGCAAGGGGCAGATTCTGCTTCATGATCGACAGCATGCTGCCCCAGCTGTCGTTGATGTCGCCGGTCGTGCGCCAGAGGTTGCCGACATCGCCGGCCCACTCCCAGGGCTTGTTCTCGCCCCATTCGCAGATGCTGTAGACGATGGGACGGCCGGTCGCCGCCAACGCGTCCCGCATGGTCGTATACCGCCGTTTCGCATCGAGGCCCAGGTTGTTGCAGTTGTCGTACTTGAGGTAGTCGATGCCCCAGTCCGCGAACTGCTGCGCATCGCTGTACTCATGGCCGAGCGCACCCGGAAACCCCACGTTGTCGCAGGTCTTGATGCCGGCGCTGGTGTAGATGCCGATTTTCAGACCCTTGGAGTGGACATAGTCCGCGACGGCCTTGATGCCGTTCGGGAAGCGCTGCGGATCGGCCTCCAGCTTTCCATCCGCATTGCGCAGCGGCTTCGCCCAGCAGTCGTCGAGATTGACGTACTGATAGCCCGCATCCTTGAGGCCCTTCTCGACAAAGATGTCGGCGATTCCCTTGACCATCGACTCGTTGAACTCGGCACGACAGTGGGTCGAGTTCCAATTGTTGAACCCCATCGGAGGGGTGAGCGCAAGGCCGTTGCCGGCCTGCGGGGCGGGCGCAGGAGCGGATGAGTCCGCGACGGCCGGAACGGTTGCGCCCGCAGCGCAGAGCAGCCCGGCCAGCAGCGCTCCGATGACTCTGCGATGGCTGGTTCGGGTTGTACGGGTTGGAAGATGACGCATCGTTACGTTCCTCCATACTCGTGTCGGATCAGTGACGGCATGTGCACGCCATGGCGTGCGATTACGTTAGAGCGTGTTGAAGTCTGTTGGAAGGGGAGCGGCATCGGTTGTCCGACATCTCGTCAAAACCCTTGACCGACACCGTCACTTGGGGGTGAGATCCAATCGCACGTTTGGTTGTGTTGGGTTGCATCCCGGAGGAGTTGGGCATGACGCAGTCTGATGACGACAGGTCAGGTGTGCCGGGCAGCGTCGCAGGACATCGGATGTCCCGGCGAAGTCTGTTACGTGGTGCGGCAGTCGGTGCGGGAGCCGTGACACTGCCCTCGCTGCTCGCCGCCTGCGGGAGCGGCCCCGGCGGTGACGGCAAGACGATCACCATGGGTTCGAATTCCTCCGACCCCATTCCGAAGAAGGCCTTCGCCGAGGCTTTCGCGGCGTACGAGGAGCAGTCCGGCGGGCGGAAGGTGAAGGTCAACACCGTCGACCACAACACCTTTCAGGAGAACATCAACCGGTATCTGCAGGGTAAGCCGGACGATGTCTTCATGTGGTTCGCCGGCTACCGGATGCAGTTCTTCGCCGAGAAGGGCCTGCTGTACGACATCAGTGACAACTGGCAGGACTACAAAGGCTTCTCGGCCGCGCTGAAAGCCCAGTCCACCGGCGCGGACGGCAAGCAGTACCTCACGCCGTACTACTACTATCCGTGGGCCGTCTTCCATCGTAAGAGCCTGTTCGACGAGCGCGGCTATCAGGCACCGAAGACACTCGACGAGTACGTGGCGCTCGCCAAGCAGATGCAGAAGGACAAGCTGGACCCCATCGCCTTCTGCGACAAGGACGGCTGGCCCGCCATGGGCACCTTCGACTACATCAACATGCGGACCAACGGCTATGAGTTCCACAAGAGCCTGATGGCCGGTGAAGTCGCCTGGACCGACAAGCGGGTCAAGGAGGTCTTCGACACCTGGCGCAAGCTGCTCCCATACTGCCAGCAGGGCGCCAACGGCCGTACTTGGCAGGAGGCCGCCACCAGCCTCCAGAAGAAGGAGGCCGGCATGGCCGTGTTCGGCCTGCCGCACCCCGGGGCACAGTTCCCCAAGGGCGAACAGGGCGACATCGACTTCTTCCCCTTCCCCGTCATCAACCCGGAGCACGGGCAGGACGCGGTCGAGGCACCCATCGACGGGTTCCTGCTGGCGAAGAAGTCGAAGAACCTCAAGAACGAGAAGACCCTGGAGAGCGCCAAGGATCTGCTCAAGTGGCTGGCCACGGGGAAGGCCGAGGACATCTACCTGAAGAGCGACCCGAACAACATCGCGGTCAGCGACCAGGCGAACATCTCCGCGTACTCACCGCTCCAGAAGAAGGCCGTGGAACTGGTCTCCGGGGCGAAGCAGATCTCCCAGTTCCTGGACCGCGACACCCGGCCGGACTTCTCCTCCACGGTGATGATCCCGGCGATCCAGAGATTCATCAGCAATCCGAACGACGTGGACGGCCTGGTCAACGACATCGAACGGCAGAAGAAGACCATCTTCGCCGCCGACTGACCCCGGACGACCCCGATGGAATCCGACTGAACCTGGAGTACCGACCGTGTCGTTCATCTCGGCGCGGCGCACCGGACGGCGGGTCTCGCGGCGGTTCACCGGCCGCGACCTCGCCGTACTCGGTGTGCTGCTCGGCATACCCGTCCTGCTCGACATCGCCATCGTGTGGGGACCGACCCTCGCCTCCGTCGTGCTCTCCTTCACCAGCTGGGACGGCATCGGTGACATCAAGTGGGTCGGTACGCAGAACTACGCGAACCTCTTCAACAACTACCCTCAGTTCTGGCCCGCCGCCCGGCACAATCTGCTCTGGCTCGCCTTCCTGGGCCTGGTCGCCGCACCATTCGGGCTGCTGCTGGCCGTACTCATCGACAGGGGCGTGCGCTTCAGCCGCTTCTACCAGTCGACGCTGTACATGCCCGTCGTGCTGTCGCTCGCCGTGGTCGGTTTCATGGCCCAGCTGATCTTCTCCCGCGACCAGGGAGCCCTCAACGCGGTCATCGGGGACACGAAGTCGCCGACCGACTGGCTCGGCGATCCGAACCTCAACATCTGGGTGGTCCTGCTGGCCGCGGCCTGGCGGCACACCGGCTACGTGATGATCCTCTACCTCGCCGGGCTCAAGGCCGTCGACCCCTCGCTGAAGGAGGCCGCGGCGATCGACGGGGCGGGCGAGGCCCAGACTTTCTTCCGCATCGTCTTCCCCACGCTGCGGCCGGTCAATGTCATCGTCGGCGTCATCACCGTCATCGAGTCCCTGCGCGCCTTCGACATCGTGTACGCCGTCAACCACGGCCGCAACGGACTCGAACTCCTCTCGGTGCTCGTCACCGACAACATCATCGGTGAGGCCAGCCGTATCGGATTCGGCTCCGCCATCGCCGTCGTCCTGCTGGCCGTCTCCCTGGGATTCGTCGTGACGTACCTGGTCCAGGAGCTCCGAGGGGAGAAGAACCGTTGACCGTCCACATCGCCTCCGCACGTCCCACCACACCACCGGCGCCACCGGCCCCCACCGCCCGGCGCCGGATCCGCCCCGGCAGGATCGGCGTCCACGCCTTCCTGATGGCGGTCTCCCTCGCCTTCCTCGCCCCGCTGCTGCTCGCGGTCTACGCCTCGCTGCGGCCGTACGACGAGACCTCGGAACACGGCTACTTCTCGCTGCCGCGCCACCTCTCCCTGGACTACTACCGCCAGGCGTTCTCCGACTCCGGCATGACGAAGTACTTCGTCAACACCGTGATCATCGCGGTCCCGGGCGTACTCGTCACCCTCTTCCTCGCCTCCTTCGTGGCCTTCGCGCTGGCCCGGCTGAAGATGCGTGGCGGGCTCGTCCTGCTGATGCTCTTCACGGCCGGGAACCTGCTGCCGCAGCAGGTGATCGTCACACCCCTGTACGTCGTCTTCAACCGCATCCCGCTGCCCTACTGGATGTCCGACTCGATGACGATGTTCGACTCGTACTGGGCCGTCATCACCGTGCAGATCGGCTTCCAGCTCGGCTTCTGTGTCTTCGTCCTGGCCAACTTCATGCGCACCCTGCCGCAGGAGATCCTGGAGGCCGCGATCGTCGACGGCGCGGGCGTCTGGACCCAGTACTGGCGGATCACCCTGCCCCTGTGCCGCCCGGCCCTGGCCGCGCTCGGCACGCTCCAGTTCACCTGGATGTACAACGACTTCCTGTGGGCACTGGTCTTCATCTCCGACGGCGACAAGCTCCCCATCACCTCGGCGCTGAACAATCTCAGGGGCCAGTTCTTCACGGACTACAACCTGCTCGCCGCAGGCTCGGTGATCGTCGCTCTGCCGACGCTCGTGGTCTTCCTGCTGCTCCAGCGCCACTTCATCGCGGGCCTCACCCTGGGCTCCAGCAAGGGGTAGCCCGGGTCCCAGCGGCGCCGGTCCGTCGACTGCTGCGGTACGACCACCAGGAACGACGGCCGGACTCGTACGGTGCGACGCCGTCCACGGGCATCCGACGGTTCTTTCGGGTAACAGCATCGCCACAGCGGGGTTTTCGCGGCAGGGTGTTGCGGGCAAGCCACAGGGGGCTACGGAAGAGGGGGAACCGTGATCGTCTGGATCAACGGTGCGTTCAGCGCGGGCAAGACGAGCGCCGCGCGCGAGCTGGTCGATCTGATCCCGAACAGCACGTTCTACGACCCCGAGCTGATCGGGGCGGAGCTGCGGTATCTGCTGCCCCAGAAGAGACTTGCCGAGGTGACGGACTTCCAGGACCTGCCGATCTGGCGGCGTCTGGTGGTGGACACCGCCGCCGCCCTGCTCGCCGAGGTGCCCGGGGTGCTAGTGGTGCCGATGACACTGCTGCGACAGGAGTACCGCGACGAGATCTTCGGAGGCCTCGCCTCCCGACGCGTTGCGGTGCACCATGTCCTGCTCTCACCTGAGGAAACGATCCTGCGCAAACGGATCGCCGACCGGGTGGAGTTCGCCGACGACCCGGAGCACAGCGAACGGATCCGACAGTGGTCCTACGAGCACATCGAGCCCTACCGGGCGGCGCTCGGCTGGCTCACCCGGGACGCCCACATCATCGACACCAGCGCGCTCACTCCGTACGACACGGCCGAGCGGATCGCCGAGGCGGTCCGTACCGGGGCGGCCACCGCATGCGAGATCGTGCAGACGCCCGAGCCGACCGCGGAGACCGTCGCGGCCGGCGTTCTGCTCTTCGACGAATGTGACCGGGTGCTCCTCGTCGACCCGACGTACAAGCCCGGCTGGGAGTTCCCGGGCGGAGTGGTCGAGGCCGGCGAGGCACCGGCACAGGCCGGGATCCGTGAAGTGGCCGAGGAGATAGGCATCCATCTCGAACGAATGCCGAAACTGCTCGTCATCGACTGGGAGGAGCCGAGACCCCCCGGCTACGGAGGGCTGCGAATGCTCTTCGACGGCGGCCTACTGCCCGGTGCGGATGCCGAACGGCTGCTGCTGCCCGGCTCCGAACTGCGCGGCTGGCGGTTCGTCACCGAGGAGGAGGCGGCCACCATGCTGCCTCCCACCCGGTACGAACGGCTGCGCTGGGCGCTCCGCGCGCGGGAGCGGTCAACCGTGCTCAACCTGGAGGCCGGAGTCCCGGTCGGCTGAGGCACGCAGCACCGCGGCGGCGTCGACGGTGAGCGGATCGCCGTGTCCGAAGCAGACCGTGGCCGGTTCCAGGGCGGCCGGCCGCTGGAACGAGGCCACGGCCTGCGCCCGAGCCGGAGTCAGGCCCGCTTGGACTCCGCGTAGTTCCGCAGGAACAGGGCCTCGGCGAGCGACAGCCGCTCCAGCTCCTCGGGTGACACGCTCTCGTTCACCGCGTGGATCTGCGCCTCCGGTTCGCTCAGGCCGATCAAGAGGATCTCGGCCTCCGGGTAGAGGGCGGCGAGGGTGTTGCAGAGCGGGATCGAGCCGCCCATCCCGGACGTCTGCATCTTCTCGCCGGGGTACGCGGCCTCCATCGCCTGCGCCATGGACGTGTACGCAGGGCTGGAGGTGTCCGCGCGGAACGGCTGGCCCTGGCCGACCTGTTCCACGGACACCCTGGCCCCCCACGGGGCGTGCGCCTTGAGGTGGGCGGTCAGCAACTCGGTCGCCTTCGCGGCGTCCTGGCCCGGCGGCACCCGCAGGCTGACCTGCGCCCGCGCGCTCGCCTGCAGCGACGGTGTCGCGCCGACCACCGGCGGGCAGTCGATGCCGATGACGGTGACGGCTGGCCGCGCCCAGATCCGGTCGGCGACCGTACCCGTGCCGATCAGTCCGACGCCGTCGAGGACCTTCGCGTCCTTGCGGAACTCGGCTTCCGTGTACTGCAGTCCGTCCCATTCCGTGTCGGTGGTGAGCCCGTCGACGGTCGTGGTGCCGTCCTCGGCGCGCAGCGACGACAGCAGCTGGATCATCGCGGCCAGCGCGTCCGGGGCGGCGCCGCCGAACTGTCCTGAGTGCAGGTTTCCTTCGAGGGTGTCGAGCGTGACCCGCAGCACCGTCATACCGCGCAGCGTCGCGGTCACCGTCGGCAGACCGACCCGGAAGTTGCCGGTGTCGCCGATGACGATCGTGTCGGCGGTCAGCAGCTCGGGGTGCGCCTCGGCGTACCGCTCCAGACCGCCGGTGCTCTGCTCCTCGGACCCCTCCGCGATCACCTTGACGGAGACCGGGACGCCGCCGTCGGCCTTGAGGGCGCGCAGGGCGAGGAGATGCATGATGAAGCCGCCCTTGCAGTCGGCCGTGCCGCGGCCGAACCAGCGGCCGTCGCGCTCCGTCAGCTCGAACGGCGGGGAGAGCCAGGCGGACTCGTCGAGCGGCGGCTGCACGTCGTAGTGCGCGTAGAGCAGTACGGTCGGGGCGCCGGCCGGGCCGGGCAGGAAGCCGTACACCGACTGGGTGCCGTCGGGGGTGTCGAGCAGGGCGACATCCTGGAAGTCCTCGGCGCGCAGCGCGTCGGCGACCCAATTGGCCGCTGCCTCGCACTCGCTCTTCGGGAACTGCGCGGGATCCGCCACCGACTGGAAGGCCACGAGCTCGGTCAGCTCCGCCTTGGCACGGGGCATCAGCGAGGCGATGGTCTCGGAGATCGGACGGGCGGTCATGGGTACGCTCCTCGTGGGTGCGACGTTATGTGTACGAATCCGGGTACATGTACACCGAGTGTGCGGCGTTGCATGTAGGACGAACGCACGGTCGATCCTCCCACAGCGGGTGCCGGGCCGGGCGCGCCGTAGGATGCCGTGAGCAGCATGGGCCACTGGTGGGATCGGGAGCAGAAGCACATCGTGAGCAGCGAGAACGCAGACGCCGTACAGGAGCACGAAGAGTCGTCCGTGTGGGACGTCGTCGTAGTCGGTGGCGGACCGGCCGGAGCCTCCGCGGCATACGCGGCGGCGGTCGCCGGCCGACGGGTACTGCTCCTCGAGAAGGCGGAACTGCCCCGCTACAAGACGTGTGGCGGCGGCATCATCGGGTTTTCGCGTGATTCGCTGCCCCCTGGATTCGAACTGCCGCTGCGGGACCGGATCCACGCGGTCACGTTCTCGCTCAACGGCAGGCTGGCGCGGACCCGCCGCTCCAAGCGGATGCTCTTCGGGCTCATCAACCGCCCCGAGTTCGACGCGGGGCTGGTCGAGGAGGCGCAGAAGGCGGGCGCCGAACTCCGTACCGGAGCGACGGTGACGCGGGTCGAGCAGCACGGCGCCGCCGTGCCGGACCGTCGCACGGTCGCCGTGGTGCTGTCCGGCGGCGAGACGATCCTGGCTCGCGCGGTCGTCGGAGCGGATGGCAGTGCTGGGCGCATAGGAGCCCATGTCGGGGTGAAACTCGACCAGGTGGATCTCGGCCTGGAGGCCGAGATCCCGGTTCCGGAAACGGTTGCGGAGGACTGGGCGGGGCGGGTGCTGATCGACTGGGGCCCCATGCCCGGCAGTTACGGCTGGGTGTTCCCCAAGGGCGACACCCTCACTGTCGGCGTGATCTCGGCGCGGGGTGACGGGGCGGGGACCAAGCGGTACCTGGAAGACTTCATCGCCCGGCTCGGTCTCGCCGGCTTCGAGCCGAAGATCTCCTCCGGGCATCTGACGCGCTGTCGCAGCGACGACTCGCCGCTGTCGCGCGGGCGGGTGCTGGTGTGTGGCGATGCGGCGGGGCTGCTGGAGCCGTGGACCCGCGAAGGCATCTCCTTCGCGCTGCGTTCGGGGCGGCTCGCCGGTGAGTGGGCGGTCCGGATCGCGGAGTCTCACGACGCGGTGGACGCCCGACGCCAGGCGCTCAACTACGCCTTCGCCATCAAGGCCGGCCTGGGTGTCGAGATGGGTGTCGGACGGCGCATGCTGAAGCTGTTCGAGCGTCGTCCGGGGGTGCTGCACGCGGTGCTGACGGGATTCCGCCCGGCCTGGAATGCGTTCGCCGGCATCACCCGGGGAACGACTTCGCTGGCCGAGCTGGTCCGTACGCATCCACTGGCACAACGGGCCCTGTCGGCGATGGACCGTTGACATCTGACATCTGACATCTGACATCTGATCCCTGGCACCTGCATCTGACGCCGAGGGCGGGCCGGGTCGCTCGGTCAGCCCTCCACGGTGATCCGGAAGACGGGGTGGTCCGGGCAGGCAGCCAGGAGTTCTGTGTCCGTGGATTTCGCGGTGATGCCCTGGAAGTACTGGTTGACCTCCCAGCCCCACTGCTCCAGGTAGGCGCGGACGATCAGCTTCTGCTCGTCGTCCGCGATCTCCACGGCTGTGAAGGTGCGGATCCTCCGGCCCACCCGCAGCTCGCCGCCGCCCGCGACCCGCATGTTGCGCACCCACTGGGAGTGGCCCCGCGCGGAGACCAGATACTGCGTGCCCTCGTAGGTGTGGGGGTTGTGAGCTGCTGCCGGTTTGCTGCACTGGAGTGAGTTGTGGTGAGCGGGGGCGAGTCCTGTTGGCGGGTTTGCGGGGGTGGGAACGGGGGTTCTGGGGCCGAATGGGTGACCTTGGTGGCTGCTGCTCGTTGGGCTGGGTGGCAGGTGTCCGGCCTGGTGGGAGGGGGTGGTGTGGTGGGTGGTTTTGCGGGAGTTGACGGCGTCCTTCGTGGTGCCGGGGCCTGCTGGGGTGGCGATCCGGGACCGTCTCAAGCACCTCACACGGCACGACGAGGGAGTCCTGCGCGCGGTCGGTGAGCGCTCGCTTCGCGTGATCTCAGGGCTCGCTGCGCGGATGGCCCGGAGCACAGCGCGGACACGTGGGCGTGGCGTAAGCGGGACCTGACGCCGCTGTCGTCTTCGCGGATCGCGGGTGCGATCACCAAGGCCACGCACGATCAGTGGGCGCTCGCACGCCGTGGTCAGGCAGCACACATCCGGAATCTGGCAGCCGGGATCAGGACGCTGCGGCACCGCCTGTCCCTCCCGATCGGTGCGCCCGGCACCAAGGGGGCCCCGGGCGGCTACCGCTCCCGGAGCGAGTGGTTCCACAAGTCCCGCCGTCTCGCGGCGCTGGAAGCCCGGCACGCCGCCGCGGTCCGTGACCAGCAGGCCGGACGGGTCCGGGTCGTACGGGGCAGCAAGCGACTCCTCAACACCCGCCACCACCTCGCCGACGCCCACCTCACCGAAGACCGGTGGCGGGAACACTGGGAAGCGGAACGATGGTTCATCGCCGCCGACGGCGAGTCCGGGAAACGGTTCGGGAACGAAACCATCCGCGTCACCGACACCGGCGAAGTGTCGATCAAGCTGCCCGCCCCGCTCGCGCATCTGGCCAATGCCCAGCACGGCCGGTACACCCTCGCCTCCACCGTCGTGTTTGCGCACCGTGGCGTGGAGTGGGCCGACCGCATCGCCGCGAACCGAGCCGTCGCCTACCGCATCCACCTCGACGTGGACCGTGGCCGCTGGTACCTCACCGCGTCCTGGCAACGCCCCGTCGTGCGGACCGTCCCGTTGGAGACCGCCCGCGCCCGGGGCATGATCGGCGTCGACACCAACGCCGACCACTTCGCCGCCTACCACCTCGACCCACACGGCAACCTCATCGGCGGCCCCGCCAAAACCGTTCGGGATGCGCCCAGTACGCAACAGTGGGTCCAGGACTCACTCCTGCACACTGGTTAGGAACGGTTCACGGGGATGCGCTGCATCTGTCCGCTCTTGCGGCCGCGCACCGACATCTCGGCCGAGCCGGGAAGGCTGACGCCGTGCCGGGCGAGCCAGCCGATGACACTTTTCATCCGGACGTCGAACGCGTTGCCCTGAAGGTAGTACGGCTGAGACATGGTGACCCCCGGCATCCGCCTGGTGTGCGGAGCGTTGGGACCTGCCTCGGCCATCCGCAAGACGCTGTTAATCGCGGGCGCCGGCGGCGCCCTGTCGGTACTGTGGCCGCTGCCCTCGCCGATACCCGCAATCCGCTCAATCGCGGGGGTGAAGGAGGAGTAATGAGCCGTCAGGTCACGACACCCGCACGCCTGGTGACACTGCTGGACCAGTTCGACTTCGGCTGCGAGCGTCTGCTCGGCCGGATCAACGGGCCGGTGGTGGACAGTGGCAACGGGGTCGAGGTCGAAGCCACCCCGATGACCGACGCGGAGTACCTCTGGGAGCCGGTGCCCGACTGCTGGTCGGTCCGCCGCCATGTGGACGGGCCTGGAGCACGCGCCACCCTGCTAGTGGGGGCGGGCGACTGGGGCCGGGACTCGGCGGCCTCGCCTCACCCAGCGCCGCCGCCCTTCACCACGATCGCCTGGCGGCTGACCCACCTCGCCGAGATGCTGGCCGTCCGTGCCGACCACGCCAACGGCACCCACAGCCTTACCAGGGACGACTTCCGGGTCAGCCCTGATGCCGCCGGGGCGATCGCGAGCCTCTCGGCTGCCGTCGCAGCCTGGCGCGAGGCCCTGCTCGCCGCCGACGACGCAGTGCTCGACAAGATCGGCCACTGCACATACCCGCACGGCGGCGACCCGGAGGAGCCATTCATCGACATCATCTGGTGGGTGAACCAGGAACTCCTGCACCACGGAGCCGAGATCGCCCTGCTGCGCGACCTCTACCGGTACCAGTCGTAGGAGCGCTTCCCAGTAACCGGCAACCCGCCTGCGTTTCGTGATCATTCCTGCCGGATAATGTCGGTATGGGTGGTGGGGATGGGCTGTTCGAGGTCGAGCCGGCCGAGAAGAAGTGGCCGCAGGGTCGTCCGGCGGCGGTGGACAAGCGGCTCCGGGCGTTCGACCCGCACCAGGTCCTGCTGCCACCGTCGATGGACGACTGGCTGCCCGAGGGGCACTGGCCCGGTTCGTCGCCGACCTGGTCGACGACGTGCTGGACCTGAGGCCTGTCCTGTCCGACCACACCGAGAAGCGAGGCTACCCGCCCTACGACCCCACCCTCGTGGTGCGCTTGCTGATCTACGGCTGCGCCACCGGCGTCCGTTCCTCCCGGGCGATCGAGTGCAAGTGCGCCGACGACGTCGCGTTCCGCTTCCTGGCTGCTTCAGGCCGCCAAACGCCCTGGTAGCTCCTTCGCCCATCAGCTTCGTTCGAGCAGGGGAGGCCACACCCAAGGACTTCCGGCCGCCTTGCGGTCGCACGCACCGGACGACGCTCCATACACGGCAAACATTGCCGGTCACGGCGCTGGGGAACACGGGAACAGGGAGCCTCCGGGTACTTCTTCGTCCCGCGCCCCACCCCGTACGACGTACTCCACAGGGAGTACGGGTGATCGCCACGCCCGGCTGACGCCTCTGCTGCGGCTCGCGGTCTAGCGTGGCCGGCATGGAAGAGCAACGCTCACACTGGGTGCACGGCGAGCCGCCGCGCTGGCTGACGGGAACACCGGGGCAGTCCGCCTCCCGGCTGCCCTGGCCGTCGACGATCCTGCTCGGTGCCGTCGTCATGGTCGGTTCGACCATCGCGGCCTGGGGGCAGATGGACGAGCGGGCGCCGCTGGACATCTTCGCGCGGCTGCTGCTCTTCCTTGCCGTTGCCGTACTTCTGCTGCGCCACCGTCACCCCGTGGTGGCCGTCTTCGGCAGTTCGGCTGCGGCGATGATCTACCTGGTGGCCGGCTATCCGTACGGGCCGGTCTTCCTGGCCGTTGCCGTGGGCTGCTTCAGCGCCGTTGTCTCCGGGCATCGCCGGGCCGCCTGGACAGCCGTCGCAATGGTGTGGCTGGGGCACGTCCTGGTGGCCCACTGGCTCTACCGGTGGCTGCCGCCCTCCGATGACCACGCCGCAGCCTGGGGACAGGAACTGGGCGTCGCCGCTTGGGTGGTGGCCATCATCGCCGCCGCCGAGTTCGTGCGCGTACGCCGTGAGCAGTGGGCGGACCAGCGCGCGGAGCGGGAGGCCGCGGAGCAGCGCCGGGCCGACGAGGAGCGGCTGCGGATGGCGCGCGAGCTCCATGACGTCCTGGCCCACAGCATCTCCGTCATCAACGTCCAGTCGAGTGTCGGGCTCGCGTTGCTGGACTCCGATCCCGAGCAGGCCCGTACCGCCCTCACCACCATCAAAGCGGCCAGCAAGGAGGCGCTGGGCGAGGTCCGCCAGGTCCTCGACACCCTGCGTACCCCCGGAGACGCCCCCAGGGCCCCGGCCCCCGGACTCGACCGGCTACCCGAGCTCGTCGAACAGGCGGCGAGCACCGGACTGACCGTCACCGTCGAGACCGATGGCGTACGCGGCGCGGTCCCGCCCGGCGCGGATCTCGCCGCCTTCCGGATCGTGTAGGAGGCGCTGACGAATGCGGTCCGGCACTCCGGATCGCGTACCGCGCAGGTCCGTATCGGTTACGAGCCCGGCCGCATCCGGCTCCGTATCGACGACGAAGGACCCGCCACCGGCAATGACGCAGGGGGCAGCGGCAACGGGCTGGCAGGAATGCGGGAGCGGGCCGCCGCCCTGGGTGGCACGATCGAGGCGGGGCCCCGGGCCGACGGCGGCTTCCGGGTGCGGGCCGAGCTTCCGCTGCCGTCCGATTCGGCCGGCGCGGCGGCACACCAGGAGGAGACACCGTGATCCGCGTACTGCTCGCCGACGACCAGCTGCTGGTCCGGGCCGGTTTCCGGGCCCTGCTGGACGCCCAGCCCGACATCGAGGTCGCGGGGGAGGCCGCCGACGGTGAGGAGGCCGTACGCATGGTGCGCGAACTGCGGCCGGACACCGTGCTGATGGACATCCGGATGCCGCATCGCGACGGCCTGGCCGCGACCCGTGCCATCACCGCGGACCCCGAACTGAGCGAGGTCAAGGTGGTCATGCTCACCACCTTCGAGCTCGACGAGTACGTCTTCGAGGCGATCCGCTCCGGTGCCTCCGGCTTTCTCGTCAAGGACACCGAGCCGGAGGAACTGCTGCGGGCGGTACGTGCGGTGGTGTGCGGTGACGCCCTGCTGTCCCCGGGGGTCACCCGCCGTCTGATCGCCGAGTTCGCGGCCCGTTCCAAGGAGCCCGCGGTGGCGAGCGGACTGAGTGAACTCACCGAACGGGAAAGGGAGGTGATGGCACTCGTCGGCATAGGGCTCTCCAACGAGGAGATCGCCCGACGGCTGGTCGTCAGCCCGCTCACCGCCAAGACCCACGTCAGCCGCACCATGGTGAAGCTCGGCGCCCGCGACAGGGCCCAACTCGTCGTCCTCGCTTATGAGTCGGGGCTCGTACGCCCCGGCTGGCTCGGCTGACCCCCCGGGCACGACGGAGGGCGGCGAACCACCGGGACCGCGGTGTTCCTGCGGCCGAACCGCCACAGCACATCGACGACGCGGCCGACGAAGACCAGGGCGGCGACCACGGCCGCGATCCCGGCCAGTCCGGATCGCGCTGCACCGGGCAGCCCGAGGAGTAGAGCGGGGACGTAGCTTGCGGTGAAGGCAGCTGCCGCCAGCAGGGCCCCGCTCACCACGGCGAAGCCGATCTCGACGGTCACGGCGTCCCGGTCTTCCTGACTTCGGCGTCCCATGTTCGAAGTGTCACAGATGCGGTGGCCGACGGACAAGAACTCCCCATCGGCCACCGCATCTTCCCCTCGCCAGGTGGTCAGTCTCGGGTCCGTCCAGATCCGGTTCCCCGCTGTCCGGGTGGTACGACGTGTGCTCCTCGATGACGAACGCGGTCGCCCAGCGGTGCACCATCCCCGGTGTGCCGGAGAAGGCCGCGTACCTGCCGGCCCGGGCAGGCCGGCACCGATGCCCCGGTCCCCGCCTCCTGCGCCGCGGTTGCCGGCAGCTGTCACTCGACGGTCAGGGACCTGTTGTGGTCTGTGATCTTCCTGGCCCGATCGTGCCGGCGCTTCGGGCCACCCGGGGGGAGCGGGTTCGGCCGTTTTCGCAGTGCAGCCGGTCTCTCATGCGTGGGCTGTGTTGCGTGCTCCGTACCCCAGTGCCGCGGCCGCGGTGGCCAGCAGTGCCACCGTGGTGAGGGCCACCGGGAGGGAGAACCAGTCGGCGAGGAAGCCGATCGCGGGCGGTCCGAGCAGCATCCCGCCGTAGCCGAGCGTCGACGCGGCGGCCACTCCACCGGGCCCGGCCAGCTCACCGGCCCGGCCGACCGCGACGGGGAAGATATTGGCCAGACCGATACCGGTGACGGCGAAACCGAGGAGCGCCAGCCAGGTGGTCGGGGCGAGCGAGCCGAGCAGCATCCCGGCGGTGGCCGTCGCACCGCCCGCGACGAGGGTCCGGGTCTGGCCGAGCCGTTCGAGCAGTGCCGTGCCGCTGAGCCGGCCGGCCGTCATGGCCAGTGCGAACAGAGAGTATCCGGCCGCGGCGATGCCCGGGTGGGCGTGCAGGTCCTGTTCCAGATGGAGGGCGCCCCAGTCGGCCAGCGCGCCTTCGCCGTATGCGGTGCAGAGCGCGATCACGCCGAACAGGAGCACCACGCGGCGGGCCCGCCCGTCCAGTTGCCGCGGCTTCTCGGCGTCGTCGGCCGTGGACGTCGGCTTCGGTGCCGGGTGGCGCAGCAGCACCGGTCCGGCCGCCGCGGTGACCAGGAGTCCGATCCCGGTGAGGATGAAGAGATGCGTGGCGGGGGAGAGGCCGCCCGCGACCAGCCCGCCGATCCCGGCACCGACCATTCCGCCGAGGCTGAACGCGGCGTGGAAGCTGGGCATCACGGGACGCCGCAGGGTGGCGACCAGGTCGACCGCCGCGCTGTTCATCGCCACGTTCATCCCGCCGTACGCGGCGCCGAAGACCAGCAGCACCAAGCCGAGTGCGAGCGCCGAATGCGTCTGCGCGGGCAGGGTGATGCTGAGGGAGAGCAGAATGCCGCAGACCACGGTCACCGGATGGCTGCCGAAGCGCCGGCACAGCCTGCCGGTGAGCATCATGGTCACCACGGCCCCGGCGGATACGCCGAGCAGAGCGAGGCCCAGGGTGGAGGCAGAGGCGCCGGTCTGGTGCTTGATGGCCGGGATGCGGACCACCCAGCCGGCGAAGAGGAAGCCATCGAGGGCGAAGAACACGGTCAGAGCGGTACGGAGGCGGGCCAATGAAGGTGGGGCGGTGTTTCCGCCCGGTCCCCCCGGTAGGGCCGTCCGCAGTTTGTTTAGTTGTGGCACAAACTCAGCATAGGGGCGTCCGGACAGTGGGCGCAAGATGGCCACCCGCCGTGGCCGCAAGGGGCACAGGTACGCCACCGAAAAGTCGGCGGGACCCGCGGATCATGGGACACTCGCCCCCATGAACGGCAAGGTGTCCACCACCCGGACAAAGTTGGAGAGGGGCCGCAGCGCGCTCGGACCCGCGCTGGAACTGGTCCACACCGGACGCGCGCCCACCCGTGCCGTCCTCACCTCCGAGCTCGGGGTCACCCGGGCGACGGCCGGTGCGGTCGCCGCAGAGCTGGAAGCGCTCGGCCTGATCCGGGTCGATTCCCGGCCGGGCTCCGCCGCCGGCTCGCAGGGCCGCCCCTCGCACCGGCTGGCCATCCGGGAGTCCGGGCCCGTCGCCGTCGCCGCGCAGGTGCATGCCGACGGGTTCCGGGCCGCGCTCGTCGGGCTCGGTGGGCGGCTCGTCGCCACCGCCCCCGGCTGTGTCACCGTCACGGCGGACCCAGCTCAGGTCATCGGCGAAGTGGTCGACGACTGCGCGCGGTTGCTGCGGGACAGCGGGCTGCGCTGCGTCGGTGCGGGCCTCGCGGTGCCGTCCGCGGTCGCCGAACCGGAGGGCACCGCGCTCAACCCGCTGCACATCGCCTGGCCGGCGGGCGCGCCGGTGCGCGAGATCTTCGCCACCTGTGTACGGGAAGCGGGCATCCCCGGCCCCGCGTTCGCCGGGAACGACGTCAACCTCGCCGCGCTCGCCGAACACCGGCACGGTGCCGGGCGCGGTTCCCAGCATCTGCTCTGTGTGGCCACCGGCCACCGCGGCGTGGGCGGTGCCCTGGTCCTCGACGGCCGTCTGCACACCGGGAGTTCGGGACTCGCGCTGGAGGTCGGCCATCTCACGGTGAACCCCGAGGGCCGCCCGTGCCACTGCGGCGGTCGCGGCTGCCTGGACGTCGAGACCGATCCGCTGGCCTTCCTCATCGCCGCCCGTCGCGAACCCGGTCCGGAGGAGTCGCTGCTCAAGCAGGCCGGCGATCTGCTGCGCACGGAGTACGACGACGCGGCGGTACGGGGTGCGGCCGAGGAGCTGATCGACCGGCTCGGCCTCGGGCTCGCCGGGCTGGTCAACATCCTCAACCCCGACCGCATCATCCTCGGCGGACTGCACCGCGCACTGCTCGACGCGGATCCGGAGCGGCTGCGTGCGGTGGTGGCCGACCGCAGTCTGTGGGGGCGCAGCGGCAGTCTGCCCATCCTGCCGTGCACGCTCGACCACAACAGCCTGGTGGGGGCGGCTGAGCTGGCCTGGCAGCCGGTGCTGGACGATCCGCTGGCCGCGCTTGCGTGACGGGAACGGGCGCTGGTCGCCCGGTAGCCGTCACGCCCTCGACCGTCGGACGGGCCCAGGATGTTCTCGGCCGCCGGACGGGCCGGAAGATGTCTTCCATACGAATGCCCGTGCCGCGTTGCCCACCAGGATGGTGTCCAACGCCTCCTTTCCCAGGTCCTGTTCGAGGCGAGTGCGCAACCGCCGCAGCAGATACGACATACCGGGGGCTCGGGCACTGTCGTGTCGCCGCCCAGGAGCAGCTGCCCGCCGAAGCCGGCATCGGCGAGCGCGGCCGGCTGCTCGGGCAGCCGCCAGTCCGTCGCATGATGGGCACGCGAGGACCGTCGAACGTCAGATACGCTCCCGCCCGCGCCGCCTCACGCTGTACGCCCCGTCCGGCGTCCGGCCCGGATGGCCGAGGATCACTCGCTGCGGCGCGGCCTCCAACTCCCCGCAGAGCAGGTCCAGTACATCGAGCGCTGCTGTGACCAGCTCCAGGTGGACGGCGATCGGCGCACCGGTGCGGTGATGGGCCCGAGCCCCCGCCGTCATCGTCAACCGGGCATGGGTTTCGATGCCGTGAAAGGCACCGGCGACCTTGATCAGACCCGCGCGGGCGCCGCGATCTCGTCGAGCCGGACGGTGCCGTTGAAGTGCTCGGCCGGTCCGGCGGCGGTGTCGGTACGCTTCCTCGCGATGTGCATGCGCGTAGTGCTCCTCGCGTTTCAGGCGGCGCTCTCATCAAGGGCGAGCAGTGAGAGCAGTCCACGGGCGCCCGCGTCGAAGACGTCCGTCGAACCGGAGGCGCGGGCCAGCACATAGCCGCCCTGCACTGTCGCGACGATCGTTGCCACCACGTCTTCGGGATTCAGGGGACAGGTGAACTCGCCCTGGTCCAGGCCCTCCTGGACAATCTCGGCGAGCAGCCCGCGCAGCCGGCCGATCGTCTCGTCGACCGGTGCGCGCAGCTCGTCACTGGCAATGACATCCGGATCCATCGTCAGCCGGCCGACCGGGCAGCCGCGCAGCACATCGCGCTCACGCAGGAGATACGCCGAGATCCGCTCGTACGCCGTTCCCGGGCCGTCGAGCAGCTGCCCGGCCGTCTCGCGCATCTGCGAGGCAGTGCGACGGATGGCCGTGAGCGCCAGATCGGGTTTGCCCGCGAAGTGGTGGTACATGCTGCCCTGGCCCGCGCCCGCATGCTGCTGGATGGCCTTGGGGCTGGTGCCCACATAGCCGCGCTCCCACAGGAGCTCCCAGGTGGCTTCGATCAGACGTTCCGGAGTGGCCATGACCAACTGCACGTACTAGTAGGTACAGACTCCGGTGACCCTGCCCGCCGACAGGAGCAGGCGCAGATCAGCCATGTACTCCCGAGGGGGTACGTGCACGGCCGCCGGCCGTACGACGACTCGGACCCCCTCCCGGGGCCAGGCTCGAAAACGTCAGGAAAACCTGAACGCGAACCTGAACCGAGGGAGCTGACCGAGATGAACACCCTGGCGTACAGCGGTGGACCCGGACCCTGGATTCTCCTCTTCCCGATCTTCTGGGCGGCCGTCGTCTACGGCGGCGTCACCCTGCTGCGCCGTACCGCCTGGCGTGGCCGGCGAGGCCCCTGGCAGGTCCGCACCACCCGGGAAGCACCCGCCGAACCGTCACCGATCACCCTGCTCGGCCGCCGCTTCGCGGCCGGAGAGCTCGACGAGGACGAGTACTGGCGCCGGCTCTCCGTCCTCGACGAACAGTTCGGCCGCGGCAGCAAGGGAGGAGTGGCATGACCACCACCGTCCCCGACTCCGGGCCCGCCCCCACGTCCGCCTCCGCCACCACCGCTGCCCGGGTCGTCGACGCCGTGAAGCTCTACGGCACGGGCGACACCCGGGTCAGGGCCCTTGACGGGGTGAGCGTCGAAAGCTCAACGCGTACCGGCTCGCCGCCGGACGCGCCCCGTCCGCGCCCGGTGAGGTCGTCATCAACCGCGGTACCGCCGACCGGGGCGGGCTCGAGATCGGCGACACGACCGTGCTGCGCACCCCCGACCCCGTACACGTCACGATCGTCGGACTGGCCACCTTCGGCGGCCAGGACGGCATGGGCCAGGTCACCTACACCGCACTGACGCAGGCCGATGCCGAGAAATACCTCACGCCGAAGCCGGGCGAGGCATCGACCATCCAGGTGCGCGCAGGCCCCGGCACCAGCCAGCAGGAACTCGTCGACGCACTGCGCCCCGTACTGCCCAAGGGCGTCGAGGCCATCACCGGACAGATATCGGCCGCCGAGAACCGGGACATGATCTCCGGTGCCTTTCTCAGCCTGTTCACCACGCTGCTGCTGGTGTTCTCCGGGATCGTGCTGCTGGTCGCCACCTTCTCCATCCACAACACTCTCGCGATCGTCGTTGCCCAGCGGACCCGCGAGAACGCCCTGTTGCGCGCCCTCGGTGCCTCCCGCAGGCAGGTCGTCGGCTCGACCCTCGTCGAAGCGACCGCGGTCGGCGTGATCGCCTCCGCCGCCGGCCTGGCCGGTGGTATCGGCATCGCCGCCGGACTGCAGGCGCTCTTCCCGGCCGTCGGATTCCCGTTCCCCGAGGGCGCGCTGGTGATCAGCGCCGTCTCCCTGCTGCTGCCGCTCGCCGTGGGCGTCCTCGTCTGCCTCGGCTCCGCCCTCCTGCCCGCTGTCCGGGCCGGACGCACCGCTCCGCTCGCCGCCCTGCGCGAGAGCGCCGTCGACGACTCCGCGGCGTCCCGGACACGTGCCCTCGCCGGGCTCGTACTGCTGGTGGCCTCTCTCGGCGCCATCCTGACCGGCGTGCCGGCCGATGTGTCCGTCCGGCTGGCGGCCGCCGATGCGGTGTCGGCACTCGGTGCGTTCGTGGTGCTCGGCCCGGTCGCCTCCTCGTATGCCGTACGGTTCCTCGGCGCCCCGCTCGACCGGTTGCGCGGAATAGCGCGACAGCGGAAGGTGGAGCGGGGCGTCGTCCGGTGCCCCGCTCCACCTTCCGTCGGCTCTGCTAATAGGGCTTTGTTAGGTACCCCGGATAATCAAGCAGGAGTAGGGTTGTGATCTTCTTTCAGGTGTGACTCCTGAGGAGATGGAAGAGGTCCGTCCG
>NZ_JBEOVN010000077.1:0-30967 GCF_040295565.1 Streptomyces sp. NPDC002785
GGACAGGCTTGAGATCAAGCCCGTCCGGCGGTCGAGGACTTCTTTGTGTCCGGCGCCGTCAGAGCCTGTCGGGTGGCCGTCCGCCCGGTCGGAGGTCACCCGACAGGCCCTCAGACGCGCACGCCGCCCTGGATCACTCGCAGGTCCGCCGCGTTGGCCTCGGTGACCTTCCACAGTTCCCGCTGCCGGCCGTGCACATCGGCGACCGCCGCCGCGTGGTGGTCCAGCAGTCCGGCCGCCCGCTCGGCGAGCCGGGCACCGAGGTGGCGGTCGTGGACCGAGATGCCCCACTCCGGGCGGTCGATGTCGGAGAGGAAGTAGGCCATCTTCGGGTGCGAGATCAGGCTGATGACCGGCGTTCCGCAGCCGAACGGGATCATGCCCGCGTGCCCGCGCATCCCGATGACCAGCTTCGTACGGGCATACGTGTCACGGATCTCGTCGTTGCCGAAGTCGTACATCGGGATCACCGGCAGCGCGATCCCGTGCTCGCGCCGCAGGTCGAACGCGATCCGCTCGTCGTCCAGCGAGTGGGCGACGCACCTCACCTCGGCCCGCTTGCCGAGCTCCCGCACCGCGGTGGCCATCTCGCCCAGGAAGTGCCCGTAGTCATGGCCGAACCGGAGCCCGGACCGGTCGTACGCGGCATTGATCAGCACGGTGTTCTCGCGCTGCGCCGGGTCCTTCCAGCCGTCCACCAGCTGCCTGGTCACCGTCGTCGGGCAGGGCTGGAAGCGCACCTTGTCGTGGAGCGAGGTGGGCAGCAGCTCACGGACCTTCTCGATGGAGCCGTGGTTGCGCAGCCCGAAGAACGAGGCCCGTTCCACGAGTGTGCGCAGGCTGGAGAGAAAACGGTCCCGCCCGTGCCCGAAGGCCTGGCCGTCGAAGGCGTTGAAGCCGACCGCGTACACCA
The DNA here is from genome assembly GCF_040295565.1 of Streptomyces sp. NPDC002785. Taxonomy (NCBI): domain Bacteria; kingdom Bacillati; phylum Actinomycetota; class Actinomycetes; order Kitasatosporales; family Streptomycetaceae; genus Streptomyces; species Streptomyces sp. NPDC002785. The sequence continues at coordinate 914 of NZ_JBEOVN010000077.1, forward strand.
TGATGGGTACGTCGATCCGGTCGAGGAGTTCGTCCGGGACGTTCCACTGCCAGCCGCTGTTGCCATTGGGCGCGGTGTCCGGGATGAAGAGGCCGCCGCCGCCGATGACCAGCCCGCGGCGCTCGTTCACCCGTTCCAGCGCGGCCTCGTCGAAGAGCCGGTGGGCGTGGATCGAGTGCCAGCGCTGCGGGCCGGTGTCCCGGCCGAAGGCCAGCCGTACGCTCTCGGGCAGCAGCTTGTCCCCGGCGTTGCCCTGCCGCTCCATGTAGAAGGCGACATGGGCGAGTTGGCCGGATGCGGGGCCCTCCACGGGTGCGGGCACGTCCATGACGCGCTTGTACATCAGCCGGTTCGCCCGGTGGGTCGGGTCGACTCCGAGGCCCTTGAGGGCGTACTGGGCCGCCGTCGCGTCGTCGCCGTGGATCCAGGCGATCTGGGCGAGGCGGCCGAAGGCGGTCGCGGCCCGGTTGGGCGCGGCGGTGGCGAGCAGGAGCCGGGCGCGGGCCTCCTCGTAGCGGGAGACGCTCATCAGGGCGTGGCCGAACACCTCGTGCGGCCAGGCCTCGTCGACGGGTATCCGCACCCGGCCCAGCAGATCGGCCGCCTCCTGGTATTCACCCGTGGCGATATGGGCGGCGGCGACCTTGCGGGCGGCCTCCGGGGAGCCGGTGCGCAGCACGTGCCCGGTGCCGTAGTGGACCAGCAGGTCGTGGTGCTTGGCGCCGGGCAGTGCCAGGTACGCGGAGTGGAAATCGGCGTCGGACAGCTCGAATTCGCGCCAGCGGTCCTCGGCCTCGCGGTAGCCGGACTCGCCGCCCTGCCAGGGCTTGTGCCGCCCGGTGAAGTGCAGGATCGCGGTGGAGTCGGGGACCGGGAGGTCGCCGGAGAGCCGCCGCTTGACGAAGTTGTAGCGCGCGTCGAGCTGCACGAAGTCACCGTCGAGCACGGCGTTGAGGATGCCCTGGTCGTGCTTGTCGAGCTCGTACGTACCGGCCCGCCCGACTTCGTCGAGCTTCGCACAGAACGCGTCGCTCAGATACTCGCGCTGGATCACCAGCAGCCCGCTGTTGAGCTTGTGCTGCCCATAGAAGAACTGCGGTACGGCGGCCAGTCCGTCGCGCAGTTTCAGCAGTTCACCGAGATCGCCGAGGACCACCATGTCGGTGTCCAGGGTGATCACGGTGTCGTAGTCGCGCACCCGGAACACGTCGAGGATGAAGTAGGCCTTGCGCACCAGGTAGTTGTCCTGGTCGCCCTTGGCGTACGAGTCGTAGTGCTCGGCGTCGACGCGGCGGAAGTCGATGCGCGGGTGCAGCGCCCGGATCTGTGCGACGGAAGCGGGGCGCAGTCCGTCGTGCAGGACGAGGAAGTCCTCGCAGACGTTCGGGTTGGAGAGGGCGAGGCTGCGCAGCAGGGCGAGGAAGCCGGGCAGGTAGTTCTCGTCGACGAAGCTCGCGAAGGCGACCCGGCGCTTGCCGGTGAGCGCGTTCGCGGGGGCGGGCGAGACGGGCAAAGCCGTGGCGGCAGGGGGCGTGGCAGTCGTCGTCATCGCAGTCGGATCCTCATGTCGGTGACGCTCTGGGCGCGTTCCATGACCCACGCCTTTTCGCTGGTGTACTCGTGCACGGAGGTGATGGGCATCCGCATCGCGTCGGGCAGTCGGTAGGCCCCGCTCTCGTAGAAGTCGAAGCCGATCAGGTCGAGCCGGCTGCTGACGTCCAGGTGGTCGAGGAGCCACAGCATGTTGAACCCGGTGGTGGGGATGGCCGGCCAGACGTCGGCGCCGACGCGCCCGATGTCCCGCAGCGGCCAGCGCAGCGACTCGTCGCCCAGGTACTGCTGGGCGCCCGGGACGAGGCGGTTGCGCAGGGAGTACTTCCAGTCGCCCGAGATCCCGCCGAAGACCAGCCGGGTGTGCACCTTCTGGTCCCAGTTGAAGCCGTGCTTGTGGATGGTGGCGTGGATGTCGGTGCGCCGTCCGGTCGCCGCCGGGTCGATCCGGTACGAGTTGAAGCGGACGACCAGGTCGTAGCCGTCGATCTCGGCGCCCATCGAACTGTCGCCGACGCGCCGCGAGTTGGCGATGAGGCAGATCGACTTGCCGGCTATCCGGTTGCGGAACTCGCCGACCGTGGTCCACTCGACGCCGCCGAAGGTGGGGTCCTCGACCGGGCCCCGCATGCGGCTTCTGCGCTGCTCGGCGTAGAGCGCGACGAGTCCGGTGAGCCCGGCCACGGCGCCCGGTTCCGCTCCGGCCGCCTCCATGGCCAGGCCGAGGTACTGGGACGTGGCGTCCTGGAGTTCCGTCACCGGGGCGCCGCCGCGCTCCTGCGCGAGCAGGGCGCCGACCAGCCGGGGCCTCGCCCGGTCCCAGTCGCCGCGCGCCTGGAGCGCCAGGCCCTCGGCCCAGGACTCGGTGACGGGCCGGGCGGCGAACTCCGCGGCGCCGGGGCAGTCGCGCTCCAGCCGCCGCAGCAGCTCGTCCTGCCGGTCCCCGCCCAGCCGCATGCCGACGACCTTGGCCGCGACGCCGAAGCCGTCGTCGTCGGTGAATTCCAGATACCGCTCGTACGCCTCGATGGCGGCGTCCTCCGCGCCCATCGCCTCCAGCGTCCTGGCCCGCAACCGCCAGCCGGCCCGCGAACGCCTGCGCTGGGTCAGCACGGTGTCCCCGATGAGGACCGCGAGCTTCAGCTCGTCCTCGTAACCGCAGTCCAGCGCCTTGTTGCCGACCGCGAGCAGCGGGTCGAGCAGCTCGTCGACAAGGGCGGTCGCGGTGCCCGCCTGGGCCTTGCCGGGGCGCCGGATCAGCGTGATCGGGGACGCGGCGGGCGCGGGCTGCGCGGACTGTGCCGCGGCGTGCACGGCCAGCAGGTGCCGCAGCGCCTCCGCGAGTGCCGTTCGACGCCGGTCGAGCCCCGCCACCAGCTTGGTGCTGTGCGCGGCACAGGCGCGCAGGCACACGTCCAGGTCGGTCGGGATGACGTTGGCAAGCTGCGACGCGACACCCCCGGGCGGGGCCGCGTCACGTTGCCGTGGCCAACGGGTGCGGGCTTCTCTCATGGCGCTCCAAGCGTCTGGTGCCCGTGGGGGGAGGGGGCGTGTCCGGGTCTGCGGTCACCGGAGCGCGCCGGAGGATGTGCCCCGCCCCGTCGGTGGGGTGCGGATGCCCGCCGCGCGCGTTCGGTTCCACGACACGCTAAGAAAGCCGTACGGCCACCGGATGAAATCGCCCTGTCGGAACGGGAAACTGCGCACTGCCCCGCTGGTACGAGCGCGTTGTACCCGCCTCGGCCGCGTGCACCGCACGGATGCCTGCAAGACGTACGGAAAGCGCCCGTTGCCGGTCCGCCCCGACGGCTGCCTCGGCCGGGCGGGCGAGGACGCCTCGGGATTGGCGCGGTATCCGGCCCCGCTCGACGTCGCCGCGGTCACACGCTGCTGAACGAGAGCTTCGCCGCGAACCCCAGGAACAGCAGACCGGCCGCCGAAGTGGCCCCCGCCGACAGCCGCTTGCGGCGGCGGAACACGGCGGACAGCCGGGTGCCGCCGAATATCAGCATCGACAGATAGAGGAAGCTGGCGATCTGCAACAGCGTGCCCAGCACCAGGAAGGACAGCGCCGGGTAGGCGTAGCCGGGGTCGACGAACTGCACGAAGAACGAGATCAGGAACAGGATCGCCTTCGGGTTGAAGAGGCTGACCACCAGCGCCCGCCGGTACGGCCGCTCCATCGCCTCGGCGGCCTCGGGTCCGGCGCTCTCCTCGGACAGCTCGGCCACCCGCCGGTGCCGCTCGCGCCACATGGCCACCGCGGCCCGCAGCATGCCGATCGCCAGCCAGGTCAGATAGCCCGCACCCGCGAACTTGACGACGGCGAACAGCACCGGCGTCGTCTGCAACAGCGACGAGGCCCCCAGCGCGGACAACGTCATCAGCACGGTGTCCCCGGTCCACACCCCGGCCGCCGCCACATAGCCGGTCCGCACCCCGCGCCGGGCGGCGACGGACAGCACGTACAGCGAATTCGGCCCCGGCAGAAGGACGATCAGCACCAGGCCGGCGAGATAGGTCGGAAGATCGGTGACACCCAGCATGAAACGGAGTGTCGCACGCGCGTACGACACTCCGTTCGGGGGCCCGGGGAGATCCGGGGTCAGTCCTCGTCGCCGTCGAGGAGGCGGTCCACGGAGAGCTTCATCTCCACACCGACCACGTCCGGCACGGTGAACGACGTCCCGCGCTTGTGGGGCACCTTGTTCTTGTACTCACCGCCCCGCGGGTCACTGCAGAGCAGCACCTGGTCATGCTTGCGATCGGCCACGACGTAGACCGGAATGCCCGCCTGCGCGTAGTCCTCGACCTTGGGGCCGAGGTCGTCGGCCCAGTTGGTCGACGTCACCTCCACCACCATGCGGAAGGCGTGGGCGGCGTAGCAGTTCTTCATGACGTGGGCGTCCTTGATATCGGCCTCGACGACCGACAGGTCGGGAATCGCGTAGTCCTCCGGCCCGGAAGGCAACCACAGCCCGACCCCCTGGACGAGTCTGAGCCCCACCGTGCGTGCCCGGGCGCCGAATTCCTCGCTGAGCCAGGACAGCGCCAGAGCATGCGATACGTCCGCCGGTGGTGTCACAGTGAGCCTCCCCTGGAGAATCTCCACGCGATGCCCAGGCAGCGAGCGTGCGAGCTGCTCGGCTGCCTCGCCGAGCGTCAGCTCGGGCTGTTCCTGCTCCCGCACCTGCTCCTCGTGCTGTATTACAGCCACGGCATCCTCCTTTCGGGGACCACTGTTCACGAGCTTATCCGTGCCCACGGACATTCGGCGAGAGATCACCTCCACGGGTACATGTCGCCTCAGAACGCATCCGAAGGCTCATAAGTCCCCCACACCCCCCGCAGCGCATCGCAGACCTCGCCCACCGTCGCCCGTGCCTGGAGGGCGGCCTTCATCGGGTACAGGACGTTGTCCGTGCCCTCGGCCGCCTTCCGCAGTTCCGCCAGCGCCGTGTCCACCGCGCCCTGGTCGCGTTCGGCGCGGAGCCTCGCCAGTCGGGCCGCCTGCTGGGCCTCGATCGCGGGGTCGACGCGCAGCGGCTCGTACGGCTCCTCCTCGTCGAGCTGGAAGCGGTTGACGCCGACCACGACACGCTCGGCGCTGTCGGTCTCCAGGGCGATGCGGTACGCGCTGCGCTCGATCTCGCTCTTCTGGAAGCCGCGCTCGATCGCGTGGACCGCGCCGCCCAGGTCCTCGACCTTGAGCATCAGTTCCAGGGCAGCAGCTTCGACATCGTCGGTCATCTTCTCGACCACGTACGAGCCCGCGAACGGGTCCACGGTGGCCGTGACGTCCGTCTCGTACGCCAGGACCTGCTGGGTACGCAGGGCGAGCCGGGCGGACTTGTCGGTCGGGAGGGCGATCGCCTCGTCGAAGGAGTTGGTGTGCAGCGACTGCGTGCCGCCGAGGACCGCGGCCAGGCCCTGGACGGCGACGCGTACCAGGTTGACCTCGGGCTGCTGGGCGGTGAGCTGGACGCCCGCGGTCTGGGTGTGGAAGCGCAGCATCAGCGACTTGGGGTTCTTCGCGCCGAACTCCTCCTTCATCACCCTCGCCCAGATCCGGCGTGCGGCGCGGAACTTGGCGACCTCTTCGAGGATCGTCGTGCGGGCGACGAAGAAGAAGGAGAGGCGGGGGGCGAACTCGTCGACGTCCATGCCGGCGGCGACGGCGGTACGGACGTACTCGATGCCGTCCGCGAGGGTGAACGCGATCTCCTGCGCGGGCGAGGCCCCGGCCTCCGCCATGTGGTAGCCGGAGATCGAGATGGTGTTCCACTTCGGGATCTCGGCCCGGCAGTACTTGAAGATGTCGGCGATCAGCCGGAGCGAGGGCCCCGGCGGGAAGATGTACGTGCCGCGGGCGATGTACTCCTTGAGGACATCGTTCTGGATGGTGCCGGTGAGCTTGTCCGCCGTGACGCCCTGCTCCTCACCGACCAGTTGGTACAGCAGGAGGAGCAGCGCGGCCGGGGCGTTGATCGTCATGGACGTGGAGACCTTGTCCAGCGGGATCCCGCCGAACAGGACCCGCATGTCGTCGATCGAGTCGATCGCCACCCCGACCTTGCCGACCTCGCCGGACGCGATCGCCGCGTCGGAGTCGTAGCCCATCTGGGTGGGCAGGTCGAAGGCGACGGAGAGGCCCATCGTGCCGTGGGCGATCAGCTGCTTGTAGCGGGCGTTGGACTCCGTGGCCGTACCGAAACCCGCGTACTGGCGCATCGTCCACGGCCGGCCGGTGTACATCGTCGGGTAGACACCGCGCGTGAAGGGGTAGGCACCCGGCTCTCCCAGCTTGTCGTCGGGGTTCCACCCGTCGAGTGCGTCCGGCCCGTACACCGGCTCGATGGGCAGTCCCGACTCCGACTCGCGCGTCATCTGCTGTGCCTCCCGCTGAAGCTGCTCAGTAAAACTACTCACTGGTAATCAAGGATTCCCGCGTCGGACTGTAGCGGCGGGGGCGGGACCCGTGGAGGTGCACGGGCCGGGACCTGGCTCACAGCCCTTCCCCACGGCCCTCGCCGCCGCTCTCCCCATCATGCGCGGGCTTTGGCAACCGGGCAGAGCGGGAATCCGTCCCATGGGAGACCGGAGAAACCCGGAGAGACAGGGGGCCGAGATGATACGCAGCATCGCCGGAAGCACGTCACGGCACAGAAAACGGGGCTGGGCGGGGACCACGACCACGGCGGCGCTCGCCGTTCTCGCCATGACCGCCGCAACCGCCGGCTGCAAGGCGCAGCCCGCCGACAGCGCGTCCGCGGCCCCGCCGTCAGCGCCCCGGGCCACGGTGACCGAGGACGCCAAGCCCAGAGTGTCGCACTCGGCATCGCCGGACGCGTCGTCATCGTCCCCGAAGGCCACCGCGACGCCCACGCCGAAGCCGGACCCGCAGGCCACGACGTTGATAGCGAGCGGTTCCGGGGGCAAGCAGGTGCGGGAGCTGCAGGCCCGGCTGCGGCAGATCGGCCACTTCGACCGCTCCCCCACCGGCTACTACGGCACCGTCACCGTCGCCGCCGTCCGGTCCTTCCAGGGCAAGCGCGGCCTCTCCCGTACTGGCAGGACGGACACCGTCACCTGGCAGAAGCTGCTGGGCATGACGCACGAGCCGACGGCCGCCGAGCTGAATCCGCCGACCGCGCTGCCCGTCAGCAAGCCTGACAAGCGCTGCATGACGGGCCGGGTGCTCTGCATCAGCAAGAACAGCCGGACGCTGTCATGGATGGTCGACGGCCGCGTCGTCTCGTCGATGGACGTCCGCTTCGGCTCCCAGTACACGCCGACCCGCGAAGGCGCCTTCTCCGTCTTCTGGAAGTCACGGCACCATGTGTCGACGATCTACCACACGGCCATGCCGTACGCGATGTTCTTCAGCGGCGGCCAGGCGGTGCACTACTCGGCGGACTTCGCGGCCCGTGGCTACAGCGGCGCCTCGCACGGCTGCGTCAATGTCCGCGACGAGGGAAAGATCGCCTCGCTCTTCGCCCAGGTGAGGACGGGCGACAAGGTCGTCGTCCACGGGTAGGGCCTGTCCGGCCGGAAGAAAAGGGGGCGCGGACGGGACCGGGGGAACGTGTCCCGCCCGCGCCAATGCGCTGAGCCGCAGGTACGGGGGGAACCCCAGCTCTCTGTGCGCCGCCGATGACCAGTCGGCTCACTCTGTACTGCGCCGCGGCCTCGAAAAACGTCACACCTCGTGGGAGGTGGCTTGAAAAGGACTGGCGCGCGCGGCTCAGCCGGGAGGTCCGACGGCGCCGACGGACGCCCGGTCCGCTGCCGGCCAGGAGACCGGGGCCGAGGGCGACAGCGTCGGCGGGGTGGCGAACCGGATCGCCGGGAGCGTGTGGGAGCCACCGCTGTCCCCGTTCGCATCGCCGTCGTCGCCCTGCTCGTCGTTGCCCTGCTCGTCGTTGCCCTGCTCGTCGTCGCCCTGCCCGTCGTCGCTGTCGCTGCCCGGGCTGTTCTGGCCGTTCGTGTCCTTGGCGATCACTCGGTCGCAGAACCGGTCCAGATTCCGGGCGCCCTTCGCCAGCGCTTCGAGATACCGTCTGCGGTCGTCGTCCAGCTTGCCGTTGCGGTAGTCGCGGCAGGCCTTGAGTGCCTTGGCGTACCAGCCGCCGGAGTTGCCGTTCCCGGAACCGTTGGACTGCTTGCCGTTCCCGGAACCGTTGGACTGCTTGCCGTTTTTGGTGCCGTTGGAGGATCCGCTCGCGGCGCCGTCGGGCTTCCGGTTGTCGTCGTGCTTGTCATCGCCCTTGCCGGTTCTGCCACTGTCCCGGTCACCGGTGGAGGCAGGGGGATCCGCCGGGTGTGTGGAGGGCTCCGTCTCCGGGGAGGCGGACGGCTGCGCGGACGGACTCTCGTCGGTGGCGCCCCCCGAGCCGCGTCCCTCGGGCGTCGCAGCGGCCGAGACGGAGGTCGCCGGCAGGGGGGTCTGGCCGCCGAACGGCCCGGGGAGCATCCCGGTGCTCGCGGCGACGGCCACCCCGCCGAGCGCGCAGCCCGCGAAGGAAGCGACCAGGCCGAAGCGGATGGGCCGGCTCCATCCCAGGGAGCGGGTACGGCCCACGCCCGCGGAGGAAGAGGAACGGTTCGGGGCGAAGTCGCCGGAGGCGGGCCGCATGTGCACCGATTCGAGTACGTCGGCCGGTGCCGGTTCGCCCGTCTCGGCGTACCCCTCCACCTGCGGATTCGCCGCCCGTGTCGTTGCGCGCGCGGAGTGCGCGGCTGCGCGGAAGGCAGCCAGCGCCGCGGCCTCGCCCGGCAGTTCGCCGGTGGCCGGGCGGACGGCCCGTGCGGCGGCGTCCAGCGCTGCCGCGAGCCTCTCCGCTTCCGTACACGCGTGGCCGCCGACGGGATCGACCGGTTCGCCGCGGAGCAATTTCTCCGCCGCGTCCTTGTCAAGCCATTCGTAGTGCTCGTCGGCCATCACATGTCCTTCTGCGTCCACGGACGCGAATGCGTCACACCGGCCGGCGCCGCCGGACCGTTGCGCAAGGGGCGCTGGGCGGGCACGGCGCCGAGTTCCGCCGTCCGGCCTGCCGCGCTTGTGTGAGGGGCGGGCAGATCCGCCGGATCGCCCGCGGGAGCACGGTCAGCGGCGGTGCCCGCGCCGCCTTCGGGGCGGCCGTCGGAATTGTCCGCACCGTCCGTGCGCAGCAGCTCGGCCAGCCGCTTCAGTCCCCGGTGCGCCGCTGTGCGTACCGCCCCCGGCCGCTTGCCCAGCGTCCGGGCCGCGCTCTTGGCGTCCAGGCCGACGACCACCCGCAGCACCACGGCCTCGGCCTGGTCCTGGGGCAGTTGGGCGATGAGCGACATCGTGCGGCCGGTGGCCAGGGCCTCCATCGCCTCGTCGGCGGTGTCGGACTCGGCCGGCCTCTCCGACAGCTCCGACTCGTCGCCGCCGATCGCGGGGCGCCTGCCGCGCATCCGCAGATGGTCCAGGGCACGGTTACGGGCTATCCGCGCCGCCCAGCCACGGAAGCGGTCGGCGTCGCCGCTGAACCGGTCGAGGTCCCGCGCTATCTGCAGCCAGGACTCGGACGCCACGTCCTCGGCGTCCGGATCACCCACCAGTGTCCGTATGTAGGCCAGCAGCCGCGGCTGTACAGCGCGGTACACAGTACGGAAGGCGTCTTCGTCCCCGTCCTGTGCCGCGAGCACCGCGGCAGTGAGCTCCGCGTCGTCCCCCAGCACTCCCTCAACCCGCCCTGCTGTCCTGAATCACAGCTGGTCATCGCTGCCGCGCCACCCTGCGCGACTCAGCACGCTACGTCCTTGGTGGGGGTCGCGTCCACGACTTGTACAACCTGCAACGTTCTTCGGACACGGGGCGGTGTGACAGAAAACGCAGCCACGGCGCTGAGAAGAGTAACGGGGTCGTCCTACGACCCCGTGGAAGACGACCGGGGCCTCTCCTGTGGGGGGTGGCGGCCCCGGTCGTCCTCGTATCCCCCCGCTCCGACCAAGCAATACCCAGGGCGCGGGGCCTCTGCATGACCAACCGGTGACCAACGCGCCCGGGCGTTCACCCGATCCTCCCCAGGCCAATGCGCTGCGCCGTTCCCGACGCGGGTTTCCGCGCGCCCTCCACTCGCCGCGCACTGGGCCACTTGTCCTGCTCCCGCCGCGCGTCGCTCATACGCCGTCACCCTGCGACCACGGACCTGCTCGTCAGCCACCACCGTGAAGTACGTCCCCAGCACGAAGGTCTTCAACTTGTCCCGCTTGGCTGCCACCGGTCTTGCCACCTGAGACGCGTCCGTTACCAGCAGGATCCTTTGCTGGTCAAGCATCGCAGCACGGATCTGATCCGGGTTCGCTTCCACACCCTTTAGTGTTCCGGACTCCTCCGGGCTCTGCGTCAGAGCAATGTCTCTCAGACCGGCAAAGGCGCTGGGGGAGACGGATTTGGTGTCCCGCCGCGCCGATGGGATGAAGAGCACTGCACTACCGGGCTCCTTCATCCGCCGCACTTCCGATGCGGCCGCCAAGACGTCGTCCACCCGGCTTGCCGGAGAGCGCTTGTCCAGCGACTGCGGCAGCAGTGCAATCACCGCGAGGGCGACCGCTGCAGGAAGAATCCACCTCGATGCTCTTGGGAACACGGGTTTGGCTGCCTGTACCGCCGAGCCGATAGTCGAACCGATCAGCAACGCCAGGCCCAGCAGGCTGAAGAGTATGTACCGGTCCAAGAACAGCGGCTGGATCAGGGAAAGGCCTACAAGGCCGAGTTGTGGCACGGCCAGCAGCGGCAATCCGACGGCTGCCATCGACAGTTGGCCTGCCCGTGGTCGATCTAGTGCGGCTCCGACGCCGCCGATCAGCAGAAGGATCGCCGGTCCAATCAACATGTGCCAGGTCAACGGCGGGATCCATGACACTTGTGCGGACTGACCGTGACTGAAAAGAATCAGCGGCAGTACACACGCCGTAGCGGCCGCAGATGCCGTCCCCCAGCACATAGACACGCGGAGCGTCGCTCGCGTCCAAAGCAGAGTCATCAAGTGCGCCGGCAGGATCATCAGCGAGAGCCAGTTCAGCAGACCGCATACCAGGACAGCGCCCCCGTAGGCGACCCAGTGCCGCATCTTGGCACGCCCCTGGAGCACGGTCACGAGCAGCATGGTCGAAATCCCGGCTCCGGCCGCGACCAGTGCATACGGTCGACCCTCCTGGAGATAGAACTGCACGGCTGGAAGAAGCCCGAACGCCAGCCCCCCCGCCAGGCCCACCCATATCCCGGCCAGCCTGTGGCCGATGACTGCCACACAAGCCGCCGCCACTCCTGTGGCCAGCACCGAGGGCAGCCGCAGGGTTGTGGTGCTGGGTCCGAAACATTCGAACAGTCCATGCATGAGTAGGTAATAGCACCCATGCACAACGTCGACGTTCCCCAACATGTTCCATATCTCGGCCGTGGAGCGCTGGGCCACCTGCCAGGTTGCCGCCTCGTCCCGCCACACACTGTCCTGCCGGGACAGCCCCCACAAGCCGAGAGCAACAGTCCACGACATCGGGAGCAGCCAGACGAGAACACGGTCGCGCAAGGGGGCTCTTAAGGCATCTATCAACGTTGTTCAGACCCTCAGGTAGCAGTGCGACGAGCAGAATGTGCGGCCCTTGGAGAAGGAGAGCTTCTGGAGCAGTCGTTTGGACAGCTCGGAGAGGCGTTACAGCTAGCCCCCATGGTGAACGGCCCCGTTGAAATCCAGCGCGCTCAAGAATGCCATCACAGCGGCCACTTCCCCCTCCCCCTCTGGCTGAAATCATGCCCCATGGCCGCGTCCGCCCCCTCGCCTAGGCCGGGCAATCGAATAAAGATATGCCTTGAAAGTGACTTCCTAGGCCGGGCGATCAAATAAAGACATGTCTTGAAAGTGCACCCCTCACAGCCTGAAGTGCACTTCGGCCCCACGGCGAGATCGCTTCAGCGCCGTTGACACCAACCGGCGCGAGCATAATCGCTTGCATCATGAAGGAAAAGGGGAGCATTCATGAATAAGCGAACTGGGTTCAAGGCGGCCATAGCGACGGTGGGCCTCGTCCTCGCCGCGGCCACTCCCGCGCTGGCGACCACCGTTGATGTCGCAGGGGGAACGTGGAGCTACGACAAGGGCGCCAACACGTCGTGGTCGAACTACAAGCACCCGAAGAACTGGCACGCTTCCTCGGTGTCGAACGGCGGCACACTCTCCAAGAGCGACTGCACGACGCCGGGCGCCTGGTCCCTGGCCTCGGGGTCCTGCATGGCAGCGTCAACTACTACTACGACCCGAGCTGCTGATTCTCCTGGTCGAACCCCGAGTTACGACATGTTCGAGTGGCGCCGCTTGAACATGCCTAGCTCAAGTTAGCTGTGGGGGCGAGTACCTCTCGCCCCCACAGCTGCTTTTTCACAGCTTGAGCCTATCCGGACGCGTGCTCCCAGAGCGCCCTCAATCTAGGTAACCGATGCTGCACCGAGGTATACGGTTCGTCCACACTGCCATTTTGGTCTTCTCCGTGGTACTGACTTTCCTGTTCCTGCGGGGGCTGGATGAGGGCACGGTTCTGGGAAACTCGGCACTGGTTACTGTGCTCGACTCGGACGATTCAGTGAGCGCTCCTCAAGCCGTCCGGCTTGTCGATTCGTTCGCGACCGAGCACGGGGTCGCCGTAGGTCGCGAAGTGCCCAATCTGAAGAACCCCGACGGGCGTCGGCATCTATACTTGGCCCCGGGCAACGCCGGCTCGATGACGGCGACATGGCTACACAAGGACTATCCGGCGCTCAGTAAGAAATATGAAACGCGCGTACATCCGATATCGGAGATCGGACATCAGGACCCACGAGGCTCCTACTACGTATTCGGATCGCCTGAGGCAGCCAATGCCCTGGTGGCCGATTTCACTGCTGCGCGTCGCTCACCGCACGTGCGGTCGCCGCCCGGCAGCTCACACCACACCGTCTTGGTGCCGGGGCCCTGCTCCACGCCCCAGCGCAGCGCCAGGGCATCGAGCAGGGTGAGGCCGCGCCCGGTCTCGTCGTCGCCGGCCGCCCTGCACAGGACAGGCAGGGCCCGGGGGTCGGGGTCGGTGACCTCCACTCGCGTACGGCCCTGGTCGCACGAAGCGCGGACCGTTACGGGGACGCCCTCGCCGAGGTGACGGATGACGTTGGTGATCAGCTCGGTGGCACACAACTGGAGGTCGTCGCAGGGGCCGCCCAGGTACGCGCGCAAGGCGCGGCGCACCTCGGGCACGGCCTCGGGGGTGGCGAGAAGCTCCAGGATCAGCGGCTGTCGCATCACGCGACTCCCTTGCGCAGCGCGGCAGCCAGAGCGCGTGCGGTGGCCAGGTTGCAGTTGCCCAGCGTGACGAGCGGCGGAGTGCGGTAGCGGGCGGCGAAGGTCGGCAGGTCAATGCCGAGGGAGGGCAGCGTGACGCCGTGGGCGGCGAGGGCGGCCCGCAGCTCGTTCACGCAGTCCTGCACATCGGCGTCCGTACCCGTGCCGTCGTGGGGGTGGTCGTTCATGGGGGTGTCACACCTTTCAGTGCGCTCTGTAACGAATCACTCACACTCTGACGCGGCGCGGCCTACCGTGAAAGAGCTTCGGGCTCCCGGCCGCGAACTGGGCGTATGCCCTCGCGTGTTGGCATCGGCGCGGGAATCCCAGGGACTCGGGCGGACACGCTGTGAAACGGGCGGCAACGACACCAATGGCGGTGAACGATGGGACAGCGCAAGGACATCGACGGGTCGGCCAGTGTGCCGACCTTCTACGGCAAGGAGTTGCGCTGGAAACGGGAGGAGGCCGGGCTGACCCTCCAGCAGCTGGTGGAGGGCAGCTTCTACGGCCCCAGCCACCTCAGCGAGATCGAGCGCGGACAGCGCCGCATGCCGGCCGAACTGGCCGAGCACGTGGACCGGGCGCTGGGTACCGACGGTTTCTTCCAGCGCCGCTGCGCGGACGTACGGAAGGCGAAGAGGCGAGGCCACGCCAGCTACTTCGAGCGCGTACTGGAGGCGGAGAAGCACGCGGAGACCATCGAGGAGTGGTGCCCGACTCTGATTCCCGGTCTGCTGCAGACGGACGCGTACGCGCGGGCGGTGGTCCGGGCGACGCACCCGCTGGCGCCCGACGACGAGGTGGAGGAGAAGGTCACCGCCCGGTTGGCGCGTGCTCGCCTCTTCGAGGACGACCATAGAACCCCGATGTACTGGGCGATCCTGTCCGAGTCGTTGCTGACCCAGCCGGTCCTCCCGCCGGAACAGGCGGCCGAACAGCTTGAGCGGATCGCGGCGCTGGCAACGCGCCGCCGGATCGTTCCACAGATCCTTCCGTGGAACTGCGGGCCGCATCCCTTCATGCTGGGCACGGCCAAGATCATGACCTTCCCCGACGCCCCGCCCCTGGTCTACACGGAGGCACTGCACAGCGGTGACACCATCGATGATCCGGCCCTCGTAAAGGAGTACCGCGGGTCGTACGATCTGCTCAGGGCCGCCGCACTGCCGCCGGAGGCGTCCCTCTCCCTGATCGAGCAAGCGGCTGAGGATCACCGAAATGGCAAGCAACGGGATTGACTTGAGCACGGCCGTCTGGCGCAAGAGCAGCCACAGCAACGGCAGCGGCGGGGACTGTGTGGAGGTCGCCGAGGCCTTCCCCGGCGCCGCCCGCTGGCGCAAGAGCAGCCACAGCAACGGCGACGGCGGGAACTGCGTGGAGGTCGCCGACGGCCTCGCGGGCATCGTCCCCGTCCGCGACTCCAAGCTCACCCACGGCCCGGTCCTCACGGTCACGGCCCCCGCCTGGACGTCGTTCGTCACGTCCCTCAAGAACGCCCCCGGCCGCCGACCTGCGTAGGACCGGCCCGAAACGCCGCGTCGCCCGGGGATCCGGCCCCATGGCCACCCCTGGTCATGGGGCACGGACTTCAGGAGTTCCTGACCACGTTCAGGCACCTCGGCGTCAGTCGTGCGATCGGCACTCCTTGATCGACCAGATCCAGACGAACCCACTGATCTCCCGAGCTCCACGGTCGGCGCGCCGCCCCGACTCCCGGAACCCGGGTTCCGGGCTTCGAGGGTCGGGGTTCGAGCTCCGGGACCGGCTGGTTCACTCTTTCGTGGGTACGAGGAGGGGGCCGGTCCCGACGCTTGAGCTTCGGGATCCGGGCGCCGGGATCCGGGCTCCGGGATTCGAGCGCTCTCGTTCAACCGGTAGGTAAAAGAAGGGGTTTGGGAAAACCTCCCCACCCTCCCCGACCCGTCACGGCCAGCAAGTACGACTAATCCTGACCAGCTTGCGGCGCGCTGTCACGGCTGCTTACGGTGCCCCCAACGAAACGACCCCGACACGGTGTTAGAGCACCGGGCCGGGGTCTCACCCCAAGATCGAACGGACCCGATCTCGTGGCTACCGAGAACCTTAGCCCTGCCCTGCGTACGCCCGCATCCTCGCGCCCGTACGCGAAAGCCAACCGCGGCTACGGCAAGCGATCCGCATCGGATCAACGCCCGCCGCGCGCCGACGACTTCCAGCTGCTGCCCGAGCGCGAACGCCACATCGCCGGATACGTCGACCATCTGCCCGACGGCGCGGCCATGGACATCAAGTCACTGGCCAAGGACATCCCCCTGTACGGGCAGATGGCCGTCGCCAGCGCACTCAGGGCACTGGGAGTAGCCGGTCACCTGCGGCACGCCCAATGCCGGGTCGAAGAACGCGGCCAGATCCGCTGGGTCACCCGCACCTTCTGGTCCCGCACCGCCCGCGACAACGAATGGTGGAGCACCTTCCTCAACGCCGAGAACCACCGGGCCACCGAAGAAGCAACCGCTCACCGAGCCGGGGCAGAACCGCAAGCCCCGGCCCCTGTGACACCGGCCGAGCCCGCAGCGCAGCCCACCACGGCCGTACCCGTACCCGTACCCGTACCCATGCCCGTGCCCGTCGTCCCGCAGCAGCGAACCCCCGAACCGGCCCCGGCGCACCCCTCGCCCGCGTACCTCGCCCTGGCCCAGCTCGGCCGAATCGAACCACGCCTGGCCCTCTCCGCCGCCGACTGCACCGCCCTGGAGCCCCTGGCCGCCCAGTGGTTCACCCGAGGCGTCGACACCGACTACCTCACCCACTCCCTCACCTCCGGCCTCCCCACCCAGGTCGCCTCCCCCATCGGCTTCGTACGCCGCCGCCTCAACGACAAAATTCCACCCCACCTGCCCACCACCCCAACACCCACCACACCCCGCACTCCCACCCGGCGCCTCATGGCCGAATGCACCGAATGCGGCACACCCGGCCACCCCGAAGCACTCCCCGACGGCCTCTGCCGCCCCTGCCACACACCCCACCCGGACACGGCCCCGACAGTCCCCGCCGACCCGCCCGCCGAATGCGACATCCACTCACTGGTCGGCAACCTCCGCAACCTGATGAAAACCCCTGGCCGGTCGTCAAAAATCAGCGGACCGTTTCCAACCTCACGCTGACGCGTGCCCCGCTCAGCCTCCCGCGTCGATCCGCGCGGCCAGTGCCCGGAACTGATCCCAGCTCAGCGCCGGTTTGCGCGGGTCCCACAGCTTCTGGGCCGTCGCCCGCAGCGGCATCCGGATGCCCTGCGCCACCTGCGCAGGGGTTTGCGCGTTCGGCAGGTCGCCCCATACGGCGAACCGGCCTCCCAGGATCTGCCCGGAGTAGCGCGCCGGGACCGGCTGGGTGCCGCGCAGGACGAGCGGGGTCCATTGTTCGTAGATCCGCTTGCCCGTCGGGTAGACGAAGTTGTTGGGCTGGCCGAGTACGTAATAGAGGAACTCGTCGTTGAGGTTCACCACGCGCCGTCCCTCGCGCAGATACTCCTCCGGCAGCCGGGCGCCGTACTCCTTGCCCGTCCAGTACTCGACCTCGATGTCCTTGTCGGCGTGGACGACTCCGTCGCGGAAGAAGCCGTCGTTCCATGCCTTGGGCTGCTTGCCGCGCGGGCGCACCACCGCCGCACGGTCGTTGAGCCAGCCGGTGGCGAGGTCCTTGATACCGGCCTGTGGTCCATATTTCTGCTGGGCGGCGCGTTGCAGCTGCGGGTACGAGGCGGCCGGGTCCCGCGCCATCAGGGCGAGATATTCGTCGGCGCCGAGGTGCCAGTACCGGCCGCCGAACAGCTCGGTGAACTCGACGAGGAGTTCGTCGATGAGCTTCGCCGCCCCCGGGTTGGAGATGTCGAGCGATCCAGGCGAGCGCACCCCCGACACATTGCGCAGCTGGAGGTCGGGGTGGGCGCGCAGGACCGCGCCGAGGTGGCCCGGGGAGTCGATCTCGGGGACGACCTCGATGTGCAGCCTGCCCGCGAGGCCGAGGATCTGCCGTACCTGCGCCTTGGTGAGGTGTTCCGGCGAGACGATCTCGGGGTGGGTGTCGGACTGGATGCGGAACGCCTGGTCGTCGGAGAAGTGCAGGCCGAGCTGGTTGAGTTTGAGGTCGGCCATCTCGCGCAGCCGGTCCTCGATCCAGGCGACGGTGTAGTGCTTGCGCGCGATGTCGAGGTTGAGGCCGCGCTGCGGCCGGTCGGGGCGGTCGCGCACCTCGCCCTCGGGCATTTCGCCGTCGGCGCGCACCGACTGTTTCAGGGTGCGGGTTCCGTAGAAGACACCGGCCTGGTCGGGTCCGCTGATCGTGACCCGTCCGTCGCGCGTCCTGAGGGTGTACGACTCGGGGGTGCCCCTGCCCGGGGTGAGGGCCAGCTCCACGTCGCCCGCGCGGGCTGGGACGTCACCCCGATAGTGGATCTTCAGTTCCTTGGCGAGCAGCTGTCCCTCGTCCGCGAGCGTCCCGCTGCCGGGGGCGATGACGACCCCGGCGGCCGGGCCGGGCCGCCAGCCGGGGCCGCGGGCGGCAATGTGCTCGCGTACGGCGGGGATGGTGCGGGGTGGAGCGGAGAGCGGGTAGCTCCGGGTCGGCGAGGGGGCGGCCGAGGTGTGCGAGGGAGTGCGGGACCCCGACTCCCCCGCGAGTCCGCTGCGGGAGCTTTCCGGCCAGACGACGACGGCGATCGTCGCGGCGGCCACCGTGGTGAGAACCGCACCGGCCACAAGAGCGCCGCGTGAGGGCGACATCGGTCAGAAACCTCCGGTAGTGATGGAAAATCGAGCAGAAGTCAGGAGATGGCCGGGCAATCTCCTTGGAGTACGGTTCATCAGACGTTCCGAAACCCTCCCGTCCGGGTGAAGTTTGCGTATCCGTCGGACGACCGTTGCCCGGTCTCGCTAGCTTTGAGGCACATTCGTCTCTCCCTTCACCCTGCATCCGCCTGGTCTCACCCGTCCCGCCCCACCCCAGGTTCACAGATGCCGTTGATTCGAGGAGCCCACGCTGTCCAGGTCCAGCGAGTCCCACGCCGGCCTCCCGAAGCGATTGCGGCAACCGGCCACCCGGACGGCCCTGCCCGTCCAGAACTCCGGACCGGCACAGGGCCGGGCCGGTGCCACGGGCCTCGACCGCTTCAACACCGCGCCGTCCGCCGAGGCCGAGGCCGCCCTGCTGGACTGCTGCGGCAGCCACCGCTGGGCGGGGCGGGTGGCCGCCCACCGCCCGTACCCCGACCTGGACGCGCTGCTGGCCGCCGCCGACGAGGCGGGCTACGACCTGGCCCCGGCGGATCTCGCCGAGGCACTCGCCGTCGAGGTCTCCCCCGGGTTGCACCACGCCGCGCCGCACTCCGCCCATCTGGCGCTGCGGGCCGCGCATGCGGCGTACGAGTGCCGCTTCGGTCATGTCTTCGTGATCTGTCTGGACGGATTCGAGCCTGCCGAACAGCCGGACCAGGTGCTCGCCGGAATCCGGGCCAGGCTCGGCCACGACCCCGACCAGGAGCGGGTGGTCACCGCGGACGAGATGCGGCGACTCGCCCGAGGCCGCATCATCGAGCTGGTATCGGGTTCATAACGGAACAGGGCCACTCGGCCCTGCACACCAGTCCGTTCCAAGGGCTGTCCCGTAATCCCTGGTGGATCAGCGCGCGACGTCAGATGCGGTGCATCGCAAGGCGGAGGGATGTCCGAATACTGGATGTATGTGGACGTTCCGACAACGCGGCGAGGTGCCGTAGCTGTCGTCGCGCGCCCGCCAGGGATTACGGGACAGCCCTTAGCCCGTCCGTGGCTGTTTGATTGCCACTTTGATCACACCAGAGGCCCCCGCGCAAACGAACCGACAAAGCGTCGCTACGATGGCCGGGGCCGGTGGACCGTACCCGGCCGGGTCAGACCGACAGTCAAGCCGGCCGGCCCCAATCCCTGCTCCCGGAGGGTTCTTCCGTGCCGGCTGGAACGCTGTACCGCGGCCGGGAAGGCATGTGGTCCTGGGTGGCTCATCGAGTCACCGGTGTCCTCATTTTCTTCTTCCTGTTCGTACACGTCCTGGACACCGCTCTCGTCCGCGTTTCCCCCGAGGCCTACGACGACGTCGTGGCCACGTACAAGACGCCGATCGTCGCGCTCCTCGAATACGGCCTGGTGGCCGCCATTCTCTTCCACGCGCTGAACGGTCTCCGCATCGTCGCCGTGGACTTCTGGGCCAAGGGCCCGCGCTTCCAGAAGCAGATGCTCTGGTCCGTCGTGGGTGTCTGGGTCGTGCTGATGGTCGGGGCCCTGTACCCCGTCCTCGGCCACGCCGTACGCGAAGTCTTCGGGAGCTGAGGCCAATGTCCACCGAGTCCTCCGCCGCGATCGGTTCCGTCGAGGGCGTCAGCCTCTATGACGTCGATCACCCGGCCCCGGTCATCGAGCCGCCGCGCAAGCGGACCGGCAAGACCCCCAAGGCTTCGCGCACCAACTTCGAGATGTACGCCTGGCTCTTCATGCGCCTGTCGGGCATCGTCCTGGTCGTCCTGGTCCTGGGCCACCTCCTGATCCAGCTGGTGCTGGACGGCGGCGTCTCCAAGATCGGCTTCGCCTTCGTGGCGGGCCGCTGGGCCTCGCCGTTCTGGCAGGTCTGGGACCTGGCGATGCTGTGGCTGGCCATGCTGCACGGCGCCAACGGCCTCCGTACGGTCATCAACGACTACGCCGAACGGGACAACACCCGCTTCTGGCTGAAGATGCTGCTGTACACCGCCACGGTGTTCACCGTCCTGCTGGGCACGCTGGTGATCTTCACCTTCGACCCGAACATCCGCTAGGCGCCGGGCCAGAGGGACCAGAGGAAATCATGCAGATCCACAAGTACGACACCGTCATCGTCGGCGCCGGCGGCGCCGGCATGCGCGCGGCCATCGAGTCCACGAAGCGCAGCCGTACCGCCGTGCTCACGAAGCTCTACCCGACCCGCTCCCACACGGGCGCCGCGCAGGGCGGCATGGCCGCCGCGCTCGCCAACGTGGAAGAGGACAACTGGGAGTGGCACACCTTCGACACGATCAAGGGTGGCGACTACCTGGTCGACCAGGACGCCGCCGAGATCCTGGCGAAGGAGGCCATCGACTCCGTTCTCGACCTGGAGAAGATGGGCCTGCCGTTCAACCGCACGCCCGAGGGCCGTATCGACCAGCGTCGCTTCGGTGGCCACAGCCGTAACCACGGCGAGGCCCCGGTCCGCCGGTCCTGCTACGCCTCGGACCGCACCGGCCACATGATCCTCCAGACGCTGTACCAGAACTGCGTCAAGGAGGGTGTGGAGTTCTTCAACGAGTTCTACGTCCTGGACCTCCTGCTCCAAGAGGTGGACGGGGTCAAGAAGTCCGCGGGCGTCGTCGCGTACGAGCTGGCGACCGGCGAGATCCACGTCTTCCAGGCGAAGTCGATCATCTTCGCCTCCGGCGGCACCGGCAAGTTCTTCAAGGTGACGTCGAACGCGCACACCCTGACCGGTGACGGCCAGGCCGCCGCGTACCGCCGCGGTCTGCCGCTGGAGGACATGGAGTTCTTCCAGTTCCACCCGACGGGCATCTGGCGCATGGGCATCCTGCTGACGGAGGGCGCCCGTGGTGAGGGCGGCATCCTCCGCAACAAGGACGGCGAGCGCTTCATGGAGAAGTACGCGCCCGTCATGAAGGACCTCGCGTCCCGTGACGTCGTGTCCCGCTCCATCTACACGGAGATCCGTGAGGGCCGCGGCTGCGGCCCCGAGGGCGACCACGTCTACCTCGACCTCACGCACCTGCCGCCGGAGCAGCTGGACGCCAAGCTCCCGGACATCACCGAGTTCGCGCGTACGTACCTCGGCATCGAGCCCTACACGGACCCGATCCCGATCCAGCCGACCGCGCACTACGCCATGGGCGGCATCCCGACCAACGTCGAGGGCGAGGTGCTGGCCGACAACACCACCGTCGTCCCGGGCCTGTACGCCGCCGGCGAGGTCGCGTGCGTCTCCGTGCACGGTGCCAACCGTCTGGGCACCAACTCGCTGCTCGACATCAACGTCTTCGGACGCCGGTCGGGTATCGCCGCCGCCGAGTACTCGGCGAAGAACGACTACGTCGAGCTTCCCGAGAACCCGGCACAGCTGGTCATCGACCAGGTCGAGCGGCTGCGCAACTCGACGGGCACCGAGCGTGTCGCGACGCTCCGTCTGGAGCTGCAGGAGTGCATGGACGCCAATGTGATGGTGTTCCGCACCGAACAGACCATCAAGACGGCCGTCGACAAGATCGCCGAGCTGCGCAAGCGCTACCTCAACGTGTCCATCCAGGACAAGGGCAAGCGGTTCAACACGGACCTCCTGGAGGCCATCGAGCTGGGCAACCTGCTCGACCTGGCCGAAGTCATGGCGACCTCCGCGCTGGCCCGCAAGGAGTCCCGCGGCGGTCACTACCGCGAGGACTACCCGAACCGCGACGACGTCAACTTCATGCGCCACACCATGGCGTACCGCGAGGTCGCGGCCGACGGCACCGAGTCGATCCGGCTCGACTACAAGCCGGTCGTCCAGACCCGCTACCAGCCGATGGAGCGTAAGTACTGATGGCTACACCGACTCTGGACAAGGCCGAGACCGCCCCCCCGGCGTCCTCTGCCTCCCCGTACATCACGGTCACCTTCCGGATCCGCCGCTTCAACCCCGAGGTCTCCGACGAGGCCCAGTGGCAGGACTTCCAGATCTCGATCGACCCGAAGGAGCGTGTGCTCGACGCCCTTCACGAGATCAAGTGGGAGACGGACGGGTCGCTGACCTTCCGCCGCTCCTGTGCGCACGGCATCTGCGGCTCCGACGCGATGCGGATCAACGGCAAGAACAGGCTCGCCTGCAAGACGCTGATCAAGGACATCAACCCGGAGAAGCCGATCACGGTCGAGGCGATCAAGGGCCTCACGGTCCTCAAGGACCTCGTGGTCGACATGGACCCGTTCTTCCAGGCATACCGCGATGTCATGCCCTTCCTCATCACCAAGGGGAACGAGCCGACCCGTGAGCGTCTGCAGTCCGCCGAGGACCGCGAGCGCTTCGACGACACCACCAAGTGCATCCTCTGCGCCGCGTGCACGTCCTCGTGCCCGGTGTTCTGGAACGACGGCCAGTACTTCGGCCCGGCGGCGATCGTCAACGCGCACCGCTTCATCTTCGACTCGCGCGACGAGGGCGGCGAGCAGCGCCTGGAGATCCTCAACGACCGTGACGGTGTATGGCGTTGCCGCACCACCTTCAACTGCACGGACGCCTGCCCGCGTGGCATCGAGGTCACCAAGGCGATCCAGGAGGTCAAGCGGGCGCTGATCACGCGCCGCTTCTGACCGCCACCGGCGCACCAGTTGCATCCGAGGCCCCGTTTTCCGCACGAACACTGCGGGAAGCGGGGCCTCTTGCTGCGCCGTCCAGGTCTTGACGATACGGTCATGCGGAACCGGACACCGGTTCGCCGCCTCCGGCGCAGCAAGGCGCGGGGCGCACAGGCTTGATCGAGAGCGGGGAACGTTGAGCGATCCGAATCCGTACGCGGACGACTCATACAAGTGGGGACCTCCCCAGCAGCCGGGGAATCCGCCCACCGTCGCGGATGGCCAGGCCGGCGCGGGCACTCCGGCCTACGGTTACCCGCAGCAGCTGCCGGAGTCCGCGGCCGAGCCCGGCCCCGGCTACGGCTATCCCGCGAATCAGGCGGCCCAGCCGACCATGCCCGGTTACGGCTTCCCGCAGCAGCCGGGCACACCGCCCGGCGGCGGTGCGCCGATGCTGACGTTCGGCGACATCACCGTCATGAACGACCAGATCGTGACACCGGCCGGCACGATGCCCCTCAAGGGCGCGGTGTGGACGGCCACGGACCTGTCGCGCACCGAGGAGAAGATCCCGACGGTCGCGATCGTGCTCGCGATCGTCTTCGCGCTGCTCTGTCTGGTCGGTCTGCTCTTCCTGCTGATGAAGGAGAAGAAGACAACCGGCTTCATCCAGGTCTCGGTGACCAGCGGTGGCAGGCACCACTCGACGATGATCCCGGCGATGGGCCCGGAGACCTTCCACATGGTGATGGCCCAGATCAACACGGCCCGCGCGATGAGCATCTGACACGTCGTACGGCTCTTCGTCGGCGCCGAGCTGCTCGGCGGCTCCCCCGCGCTCTGACAGATCACGGTCGCCGAGGCGATCGGCGGCGCCGCCGGGGCGTTCGCGATGCCGACGGTGTCACCACTGATCCGCGGCACCGTGGCGGAGTCGGGACTGCTGCGCGCCAACTCGCTGATGGCGGTGGTCAACAGCGCGACCCGGCTCGACGGCCCGGCCGTCGCCGGAGCCCTGATCCTGACTCCGGGTCCGGGCTGGGCCTTCGTGCTGGACGGCGCGAGCTTCGCGGTGAGCGCCGCGCTGCTGTCCGCCACGAAGGTCCGGCACGTACCCATCCCCCGGCGGTCCCTGCCCAGCGACCTCAAGGAGGGCTGGAGCGAGGTCCGCAGCCGCGACTGGTACTGGACGAGCCTGATCGCCCACGCCGTCCGGAACGGCGCCGCGGCCGTCCTGATGACCGTGGGTCCGGCGCTGTTCGTCCGGGAGCTGGGCGGCAAGGGAGTCTGGGTCGCCCTCCTCCAGACCGGCGCCGTCGGCCTGCTCCTCGGCGAGCTCGTCCCGCTCGATCTCGTCCCTGCGGCCTCCGAGGAGGCGCGCCGCCGCTTCCCCGGGCTCGACCACGCCGGGACGCTCGACGAGATCACGGTGATCGGCGACCGGGGGCAGATCTACCGCGGGACCAGCGCATGGATCGTCTGCCTCTGGGCGCTGGCCGAACACCGGCCCAGGTCCCACTGGCTGACCACCCCGGCGGGCCGCCCGTTCGCCCGGGCGACCGTGCTCGCCGCCGCGAAGTACCGGTCGCTGACCGCGACACCGTGCGGCGACGGGGACGGTTCCTGCACGGTCCCCGGACCTGGGGACTGACCGGGGCGGATACCCTCGGGACTGTGGTGAAGGAAGCGAAGGACGTGAAGGAAGTCAAGGCTCCCAAGAGCGAGCAGACCCGCACACTCATCCTCGAAACCGCGCTCCGGCTCTTCCAGGAACGCGGCTACGACAAGACGACGATGCGGGCCATCGCCCAGGAGGCCGGCGTCTCCGTCGGGAACGCCTACTACTACTTCACGAACAAGGAACACCTCGTCCAGGGCTTCTACGACCGGCTCGCCGCCGAACACGAAGCGGCGGTCCAGCCGGTCCTGGACGGCGACAAGGACCTCGCGGTGCGGATGCGCGGGGTCCTGCTCACGTGGCTGGACGTGGCGGAGCCGTACCACCGCTTCGCCGCCCAGTTCTTCAAGAACGCCGCCGACCCGGAGAGCCCGCTCAGCCCGTTCTCGGCGGACTCGGTCGCGGCCCGCGAGGCGGCGATCTCCATCCACCGGCGGTGCCTGGCCGGCTCCGATGCCAAGACCGATCCCGAACTGGCGGAACTGCTACCGCAGTTGATGTGGCTGATACAGATGGGCCTGGTGCTGTACTGGGTGTACGATCGGACGGAGCACACCGAACGCAGCCGTCGCCTGGTCGAGCGCTCCGCCCCGATCGGTGCCCGCGCCATCGCGCTCTCCCGGTTCCGGGTCCTGCGGCCGCTGGTACGGCAGATTCACGAGGTGCTGGAGGAGTTCCTGCCCGGCGCCGCGAAGCATCGGGCCTAGGCAGGCCCAAGGCAGAGGGGCGGCCGTCCGGCAGTGCCGGGACGACCGCCCCTCGGATCCTGTCGTACGCGCCGGGTCCGGCGCGACGGACCGTCAGATCCGCTTCAGTTCCCACAGCCGCCAGAGGCCGGTGCCGTCCGAGAGGTACTGCGAACCGGAGACATCGGTCGTGCTGACGACATAGTCCTTCTTCTGCCACAGCGGCACGAGCGGCACATCCTCACCGACCAGCGCCTGGAGCTCCTTGAAGTCCGCCGAGGTACGGCTGCGGTCGCTGTACTGCAGCGTGGCGCCGATCAGGGCGTCCATCTTCTTGCTGGAGTAGCCGTTGTGGAGGCTGTTGTTGTGGCCCACCAGCGGCTGGCTGAAAGTGTCGGCGTCCGGGTAGTCGGGGAACCAGCCGACGGTGTACGCGTCGTACTTGCCGACCGCGTACTCCTTCTGGAACTTCGTCCACTCGACGGCCTTGACCGTGACCTTGAACAGGCCGCTCGCCTCCAGCTGGCGGCGCAGCTCCACGGTCTCGTTCGCGTACGCCTCGTCGCCGCCGCGGTAGCCGAAGGTGAAGTGCAGCGGCGTCTGCACGCCGGCCTGCTCCAGGAGCTTCTTCGCGCGCGCGGGATCGGGCGACGGATAGGCGTCGAAGAACGGTGTGCTGTGCCCGATGTAGCCCTGCGGGATCAGCGAGTAGAGCGGTTCGACCGTGCTCTTGTAGACATCGGTCACCAGCGGCCCGCGGTCGATGAGTGACGCGATGGCCTGCCGGACCTTCTTGTCGGCGAACGGGGAGCCGTCGCGGACGTTGAAGACGAGGTTGCGGATTTCGGCGCTGTCCGCCTCGGTGACGCGCAGATCGGGGTCGCCGGGGTTCAGCTCGGCGAGCGTGGCCGGCGGCAGCTGGCGGTGCGTCACATCGACCTGTCCGACCTTCCAGGCCGCCAGGAGTGCTTCCGACCCCTTGTAGTAGTGCACGGTGACCGGGACACCGGTCTTGCTCAGCGCACCCTCGTACCGGGGATTGGGGACCAGCTCGGCGGTGGCGCCCGGCCGGTACGACTTCAGGATGTAGGGGCCCGAGCCGTCGACCGTGCTTCCGGCCCGGAGCTTGTTCGGCGGGTACGTCTCGCGGTCGACGATCGATCCGGCTCCCGTGGCGAGCTTCTGCGGGAAGGTCGCATCGCGCGAGGAGAGGTTGAAGGTGATGGTGCGGCCCTCGGTCACCACGTTCTTGAGGCTCGGGAACAGCACCGCCGGACCGACATCCGTCTTGATCCTGATCATGCGCTCGATGGAGTACTTGACATCGGCGGCGGTCATCTTGCGACCGTTGGAGAAGAACAGATCGTCGCGCAGCTTGCACTGGTACGTCTGGAGCTTCTGGCCAATGAACCCACAGCTCTCGGCGGCGTCGGGTTCGGGGACGATCGCCCCGGACTTGAACGTCATGAGGGACTGATAGATGTTGCTGTACATCGCCCAGGAACCGGCGTCGTACGCACCTGCCGGGTCGAGCGAGGTGACTACGTCCGTCGTACCGACCGCGATCGGGTCGTTGTTCACCTCGTCCGAGGGAAGCAGCTGCCAGGCGCCGACGCCTGCGATGACCAAAACCGCGAGAACCGCGAGAATCCGTAGTCGGATCGACCGCATTGCCGTGCTCTCCCTTACCAGCCCCACCTCGGTGTTGCGCTCAGATCCGCATATCACCGCATGCTCGCGCTCAGCCAATCACACGATTTTCACATCTGGAAGAGCAAAACTGGGATTCATAGCCTTTTGTTCGGTACTTGAAACCTCGGGTTGACCCACATGTCCACAACCGGCCTTCGACGGAGGGTCAGGCGTGCCGGGAGGCGAGCTCCACGACAGTGATGTCGGAAGGTGCGCCGACCCGTACGGGCGGCCCCCAGGCGCCCGCTCCGCGCGAGACGTACAGCTGGGTGTCGCCGTAGCGGTCGAGCCCGGCGACCGTGGGATTGGCCAGCTCGGCGATGAAATTGCCCGGCCAGAGCTGGCCGCCGTGGGTGTGGCCGGAGAGCTGGAGGTCCACGCCGTGGGCGACGGCATCGTGGATGACGACGGGCTGGTGGGCGAGGAGGACGGCGGCGCGGGTACGGTCCCGATCACCGAGCGCGCGATCGAAATCGGGCCCCTGCCCCTCGCTCTTCCCGGCAATATCATTGACGCCCGCAAGATCGAATCCATTGATCTCGACCCGGGCATTCTCCAAGGGGTGAAGCCCCAATTCCCTTACGTGGTCAATCCATTGGGCGGCGCCGGAGTAGTACTCGTGGTTGCCGGTGACGAAGAAACTGCCCTGACGGGCACTCAGCCGCGCGAGCGGCTCCGCGGCCGGACCGAGGTCGGCGACGGTTCCGTCGACGAGATCCCCGACGACGGCGACCAGATCCGGCTGGGTCCGGTTGATCGTGTCGACGATCCGCTGGGTATGGGCGCGGCCGAGGATCGGGCCGAGGTGGATGTCGCTGACGACGGCGATCCGGAAGCCGTGCGCGGAGCGGGGCAGCTTGGCGAGCGGGACGGTGATCCGCTTGACCCGCGGCCCGCGCAGCACGCCGTACGTCCCGTAGCCGACCGTGCCGAGCCCGGCGACGGCGGCGGCGCCCCCGACGGCGCGCGCGACGAATAGACGGCGTGTGGGGACTGCGAGGGTGTCTGCGACGGGGGCGTCCGCGACGAGGATGTCCGCGGCGGGGACGTCGGCGACGAGGATGTCCGCGGCGGGGACGTCGGCGGCCTCGGGCGTGAGCACTTTCGTCGCCGTCGGACGATTCAACTCATTCGCACGGCCTGCGAGCACCCGGCGCAGAACCGGCCGTACCCCCTCACCCACCAGCAGGGCCAGCGTCAGATACAGCAGCGCGGCCAGCCACAGGTACCCGGGCCAGGCCAGCACTTGCTGGAGCCAGAAGGGCGCACCCGTACGGCCGGAGACCAGGGCGCCGACGCTCAGCAGCGGCAGGAGGTACGCGGCCACCGTGCCGGTTCTGCGCAGAGCGCTGCCCTCGGCCGTCGTGTCACCGACGAAGCGGCGCCACAGATAGCGGTGCACACCTACGAGCAGCGCGAGCACCACGACCGCCGTCACCGCGAGACCGACCACTGCCACTTGCGCTCCCCCGCCCGTCGTACGGCCTGTTATGCACCTTCGCGGCGCAGTGCCCTGACTCCGCGGAACCCGATCACACCGACGGCCGTCCCCAGGAGAAAGGACGTGATGGCGAGCAGCAGATGCACCCAGAAGTACGCAGTCGGGTCACCCGCGTCGTCGAAGGCGAGTCCACTGCCGTCCTTCCATAGGTTCTTGACGAAAGTGATCCAGATGAACCAGCTCCACACCCCGAAACAGAGCAGGAACCAGGAGACGGGGCGGCTGAGCTTCATGGACCCAGTATCTCCGCCGCGCTCCGGCAAGGCCGCCCGGGGTGGGCTGTCCCGGCGTTACGCACGGCGGTTCAAGCCATCCGTGCCCGCGTTCATATCTTCGCCCTGTACGTTTCCGACCGTGCCTGCTCTGAAGAAGATCGCGTTGACGATCACCTCTGCCGCCTTGTTGTCCACATTTGTCATCAGCCCGGCATCGGCGGTCGACAAGGACACCCCCGGCAAGCAGCCGAAGCCACCCGCCGGTATGTCCCGGGTCGGTGGCGAGCTGCTGGGCCGGACCGGCACACAAGTCAAGCTGGGGGCCGGAGCCCCGGTGCTGCCCAAGGACCTCACGGGCAGGTCCTGGATCGTTGCGGACGCGGAGAACGGCCAGGTCCTCGCCGCGCACAACCCGCACTGGCGGCTGCCCCCCGCCTCCACCCTGAAGATGCTCTTCGCGGACACCGTGATGCCCGGACTGCAGCCGAAGACCCGGACGTACACCGTCCAGGACGAGGACCTCGCCGACGTCGGCGAGGGCAGCAGCCTGGTCGGCGTCAAGGAACACCTCAGCTATACGGTCGAGGACCTGTGGCTCGGGGTGTTCCTGCGTTCGGGCAATGACGCGGTGCATGTGCTGTCCTCGATGTACGGCGGCATTCCCAAGGCCGTCGCCGACATGCAGGCACATGCCGAGGAGCTGCAGGCGCTCGACACGAAGGTGGTGTCGCCCGACGGATACGACGCGCCCGATCAGGTCTCCAGCGCGTACGACCTGACGCTGTTCGCCCGCAGCGGGCTGCAGAAGGCGGACTTCCGGGAGTACTGCTCGACGGCCGAGGCGGACTTCCCCGGCGCGAAGAAGAAGGGCGGCAAGCGGGAGAGCTTCAAGATCCAGAACACCAACCGGCTGCTCACCGGCGCGGGCGTCGCCCCGTACAAGGGCATCGCGGGCGTCAAGAACGGCTACACCACGCACGCGGGCAACACCTTCACCGGTGTCGCCGAACGCAACGGCAAGGTGCT
The DNA here is from genome assembly GCF_040295565.1 of Streptomyces sp. NPDC002785. Lineage (NCBI taxonomy): Bacteria > Bacillati > Actinomycetota > Actinomycetes > Kitasatosporales > Streptomycetaceae > Streptomyces > Streptomyces sp. NPDC002785. Next base: position 30,468 of record NZ_JBEOVN010000077.1, read on the forward strand.
GCTCGTCACCGTCATGAATCCGTCGTCCGAAAAGCCCCACGCCGTCTACAAGGAAGCCGCGGACCTCCTCGACTGGGGCTTCGACGCGAGCGGCAAGGTGACCCCGGTCGGCGAACTGGTGCCCCCGAGGTCCGCAGCCACCGGAACAGGCACAGGGAGCGGGAAGGGCCCCGCGGCGTCGCACGGGAAGGGCGAGGGCAGGAACGGCCCCTCGCACACCACCGAGACCGCTGCCGCCGACGGCGGCAGCGGGGGCGGGGGCGTCGGGATCGCGCTGGGAATCGCCGGAGGCGTCCTGGTGCTGCTGGCCGGCGGTGTGTTCCTGGTCAATCGGCGCTGGCCGCTGCCGGACCTGGTGCGCCGCCTTCCTCGTCGCTGACGGCCGCGGACGACCTCACCCACGACAGGGAGCGGATCAGCGAGCGGCGTCATGCGGCTTCGATTGCAAGGCGGAGGAAGGAAGCGGATGGGGTCTCCCCTGGTCGAGCGAAGCCGAGAGC
>NZ_JBEOVN010000078.1:0-30788 GCF_040295565.1 Streptomyces sp. NPDC002785
CGGACGGACCTCTTCCATCTCCTCAGGAGTCACACCTGAAAGAAGATCACAACCCTACTCCTGCTTGATTATCCGGGGTACCTAACAAAGCCCTACTAGTGCCCCTCGCGGCAGGCTTTGCCCCGTCGCGTCGCAAACACTGCCGGTCACGGCAGTAGCCACGGCAAGAGATCCTTACGACGGTCGCAGTTCGACGACCGGAGCCAGGGGCGGGGCGGTGGGCCGAGCGGCTCTCCACCCCGCTTCCTCCATCGCTCCGGTCGCTGCGGCCATGCCACCGTCGCCGCCGCAAACGTCTTGCGCCGGTGATGTGTCGAGGCCTCCCACGGCAGCGTGTTGGTGCTCCGGGCCGACGCAGTCGCGCTGCCCGGACGGCGCCGGCGGACAACCGGGGGAAGGACACGGCCGGGCCGCCGCGAAGACCTGTGTACGAAGGCCGCGTGGCCCGGTGTCCGCACCGGTCGGAGCGGTACGGCCCGGGAACGGGCCACTGTGGCGGTCCATCTGCGCCAACAGGCGTGATCGCCGCCGCGCAAATGAAGGCGACCTGCCGCTCCTGACCCACCGCTACTGACCCGCTGGGCCCGGACGGCCCGCTCGTGGATGCCCCCGGGGCAGAGACGTCCGTCACTGCCCCGGGGGAGCCCACCCGCGTCAGCGGACGCCGACGGCGGCCAGAGCCCGCCGCTGGGCGGGCTTCGGGTGCGCCGGGAAGTACAGGTAACAGACGCCGCCTGTACCGGAAACCACCTTGCCGCTCGCGTTGCGGCGCTTGGTGCGGAGCCAGATCGTCTCCCACTCCTGACGCTTGTAGACCCGGCGCACGGCTTCGTTGCTCGGCGAGGCCGGGTCGTTCGCGATCACGTCGCCGTCCGCGGTGAACCCGATCACGGTCATCAGGTGGCCGGAGGTCCCGTACCCCGCACCGGTCAGCTCATCCTTGAGGAAGGACTGCGACGTTATGACCGGGATGCCTGCCCGGATCAGCGTCTCCAGGTCCGTCAGCGAGCCGAGCCGGGTCACCACCGCGCTCATGTCGTCGTACGTCGCGGCGTACGCGGCATTGAACGGCCAGTTGCCGCAGCCCTCGTACTGGTAGTCGTACGTGAACCGGGCGGCGTGGCAGACCTGTGGGTCGGCCAGGCCCGGCTTGACCCAGGCGAGGTCCTCGGCGGTGGGCCCGCGCCCCCAGTACTCGATGATCATCTGCGAGGAGGTGGGGCTGCACCAGGCCTCGCCGCCGTTGTCGTACTCCGGGTACTCGCCCACGTGCACATTCTGCGAGTAGCGCGGCACCAGCAGCTCCCGGGCGAGGCCGGGGGTGCTGGCGGGCACGGTGAAGCGGTCGGGGATGTCGGACGCCATCGCGCCGAGCCGCCGGACGGTGGGCGTGAGGCGGCTGCCCGGGGGGCGGTGAAGGGTGAGCCGCAGCCGGTAGGAGACCAGCCGCAGCCCGCTCGCCGCGTCGTCCACCGAGAAGGTGTCGGTCCAGACGGAGCTCTTGCCGTCGGTCTGGTCGTCGACGGACGTCCGGCGGATGTCGCCGTCGCCCGAGGCCCAGCGGCCCATCACGTACCAGGGTGTCGAGGTGGCGTCCGAGTAGCGGCCCTGCAGCTCGATCTGGATCCAGGTGCCTGCCGGGGTATCCGCGTTCCAGGAGGCGATCACCTCGGTCGCCGGGACGGCGGACCGGTGGACCGGCGAGGTCCAGGTCGCGTACTCCCAGTCGGCGGTCTGTCCGGTGTGCGGATCGGTGTAGTCGATGAGCCCCACGGCGTGGCCGATCACCAGACCGGGCCGACGCCCCGCGACGGCGCGCGTCCCGGCGCCAGAACCGCTGCGCCAGTCGGTGTACGTGTGCCAGGAATGGTTGTCCACGGAAGAAGCGGTTGCCGAGGGGGCGAGGGGCGGGGCGGCGGAGGGAACGGCGGCGGTTGCGGAGCCGGCGGACGACACCGTGCCGGTGGCGGCCGCTGCCGCGAGCGCGGCGGTCAGCACGGTTCTGCGCGAGGTCGGTCTGTTCATGGGCGAGACCCCCGGTCGTAAGCGGAATGGGGCTGCAGGTGCACGACAGTGGGCCAACTATTGCGGGTAGTGGCCGGATTCGGCCAGCGATTCGACCTGCGTCAATAAACCAATATTGGTCTGGTCCACTGGCGTGACCTGCGACGGCTCCGGATCGGCTCGTAGGCTGGGGCGCATGAACGACCTCTCGCTCCTCGCCACGCGGCTGCGCACCCTGGCGCCGTCCTGCGGACCGGTGCGGCTGATCGCCGTCGACGGCCATGCGGGATCGGGGAAGAGCACCTTCGCGTCCCGCCTCGCTGCCGTGCTCGACGACGCCCCCGTACTGCATCTGGACGACCTGGCCAGCCATGAGTCCTTCTTCGCCTGGGTGGACCGGCTGCGGGAGCAGGTGATCGGGCCTCTGTCGCGCGGTGAGTGCGCGCGCTACGCGCCGTACGACTGGACCGCGCGGACGTTCGCGGCACCGCGCAGCCTGGAGCCCGCGCCCGTCGTCCTGATCGAGGGGGTCGGGGCGGGCCGCCGGGCGCTGCGGCCCCATCTGGCGCGGCTGTTGTGGATGGATCTCGCTGCCGCGGAGTCCTGGGAGCGGGGCCGCCGTCGGGACGGGCCGGCCCTTTCGGCCTTCTGGGACGGGTGGACTGCGGCCGAGGTGGAACATTTCTCGGCCGATCCTTCGCGCTCTCACGCGGACGCTCTGGTACGGCAGTTGCCTGTGGGGTACGAGTGGCTGGAGGGACCTGGCACGGCAGCAGGAGTGAACCATTCCGTCACAGAACGTAATCATATTGCGTCGCCGTTTTGAGTGGTAAGAAATCGGCCTGGAAGTACCTCAACTCTGCTTGACCCGAGGGCGGTACAGGTCTTACGTTCTCAATGTGCGGCTTTTCGGAGCCCTCTCAGACACGAAGCCCCCGGTTGTTCCCCCGTGATCGGGGGCTTCGTTCTGCCCTCGCACCCTCTCCCCCATGCCGGTTCGGCGGATTCTGCTTACCCTCGGTCACAGTCTCCCTTCCGCCTGCGGCGCTCTTAGTCGCACACTCCCTGCGCAGGTACGATGCCTCTCGGTGCGGTCAATTCCCGTCCGTGGCACGGTGATTCAGCGCGCCCCGGCGGGCAGGTCGTGCGGCGGGACATCCTGGGAGCATGGTTTGTGGGGGACCAGATGGACATCGGCACGCAGGGCGCACAGGCCCCGGCCGACCTCGCCTGGCTACGCGGCGTGGACGCCTACACCATGGGCGCCTACCCCCAGGCCGAAGAGGAGTTCAGGGCTGCGGTACGGATCGATCCCGGCATGGCGGACGGCTGGCTCGGCCTCCATGCGCTGAGGGTCGACACCACGACGGCGCTGCTGCGCATGTACCGCCACCGCGAACGCTTCGGCGAACAGCGCACCCGTCATCGGCGCATGCTCAACTCCTGGTACTGGCTGGGCTGGTGGGTACAACCGGTGCTGGAGAGCCCCCGCGATCTGCTCCTCGCGCACGCCTCGCACTGGCTGGACGGGCGCCATGTCCCCGAGCTGGACCGTGCGCTGGCCGGCCTGCCGCCGGTGGAAGCGGACCCGCAGGTGCGCTTCCTGCACGCCTGCCGCTCCTATCTGGTCAAGGACTGGGAGCAGCTCCTGCGCAACACCGAGCAGCTGACCGACGATCCGATGCTCGGTATCGAGGCGGGACTGTTCGGCGGGATGGCGCGGGTGCGGCTGGAGATGTACGGGCAGGCCGAGCCGCTGCTCTCCGCCGCGCTGATGCGCTGCCGCAGCGAACAGCCGCAGCGCAAGGAGCTGCGCTACTGGCTGGCCCGCGCGCACGAGGGCACCGGCCGCAGCGCGGCCGCCCTGCCGCTCTACCGGGCGGTGCACCGGATCGACCCGGCGTTCATGGACACCTCGGCGCGGCTCGCCGCGATCGCGGACTACGACGGTCTCGAAGGCTCCGACGAGGCCGCCGGTCTCACCGCCGTGTCGCTGGCCGGGTCCGGCACGGACGCCGCGGCGGAGACGCAGCCGGAAGGGGATTCGCTGCTCGGCACCGATCTGGTGGACGGCCGGGAGCTGCGGCCGGGCAGCGAGCCCCCGGGACTCGTGGGCATCGGGGTGCCGCCGCCGTCCGACGGGGCGCGGCGGAAGACCGCGGTGCCGGGCCAGCCGACAGCCCCCTTCCCGGCCGGGCCCAGCGATCCGGTGCTGCTCGCCGAGGCGCTGGCGGAGCTGGAGCGGATGGTCGGCCTGGAGCCCGTCAAACGCCAGGTCAAGGCGTTGTCCGCGCAGCTGAACATGGCCCGGCTGCGGGCCGGCCAGGGGCTTCCCGTGCAGCCGCCGAAGCGCCATTTCGTCTTCTCGGGCCCCTCCGGCACCGGCAAGACCACGGTGGCCCGCATCCTCGGCCGGGTCTTCTACGCGCTCGGTCTGCTCGGCGGCGACCATCTCGTCGAGGCCCAACGGGCGGATCTGGTGGGCGAGTTCCTCGGCCAGACCGCCGTCAAGGCCAATGAGCTGATCGACTCGGCGCTCGGCGGGGTGCTCTTCGTCGACGAGGCGTACAGCCTCTCCAACACCGGCTACAGCAAGGGTGACGCGTACGGCGACGAGGCCCTCCAGGTCCTCCTCAAGCGCGCGGAGGACAACCGGGACCATCTCGTCGTCATTCTCGCGGGCTACCCGGAAGGCATGGACCGGCTGCTGGCCACCAATCCGGGGCTCTCCTCGCGCTTCACCACCCGGGTGGACTTCCCGAGCTACCGGCCCCTGGAGCTCACCTCCATCGGTGAGGTGCTGGCCACGGAGAACGGCGATGCGTGGGACGAGGAGTCCCTGGAGGAGCTGCGCTCCATCAGCGGCCATGTCGTCGACCAGGGCTGGATCGACGAACTGGGCAACGGGCGGTTCCTGCGCACCTTGTACGAGAAGAGCTGCGCCTACCGCGATCTGCGGCTCTCCGGCTACGCCGCCGTGCCGAGCCGGGACGATCTGGCCACGCTGCGGCTGCCGGATCTGATGCAGGCGTACGGCGAGGTGCTGTCCGGCCGGGGGCCGGTGAGCCGGGGGCCGCAGGAGCCGCCGGCATTGTGAGGGGGCCCGGTTTCGTCCGGGTCACCGGGTCGCGCCGGACGGGCTGAGAATCAGCCCGTCCGGCGGTCGGGACCCTAACGGACCAATGCGGTGAGTTCTCCGGTGCCGGTCGTCGTATCCGGTGCCCGACGCGGCACCGAGACCCGGTGAGCCGGGTCGCGTACCTCACCGACCAGCATCTCCAGGACGTCTTCCATGGCGACCAGACCGAGGACCCGGCCCGATGCGTCGGCGACCTGCGCCAGATGCGTCGCCGCGCGGCGCATCACGGTCAGGGCGTCGTCCAGGGGCAGGTCGGCCCGTACGGTCGCCATCGGGCGCCACACGTGCTGGGGGACGGCCCGCTCGCCGTCCTCCAGGTCCAGGACGTCCTTGACGTGCAGATAGCCCATGAACGGGCCGCCGCCCTCCGCGCACACGGGAAAGCGCGAGTAGCCGGTCCGTACGGTCAGCTCCTCGATCCGGTGCGGGGTGACGGAGGGATCGACCGTCACCAGGGAGGCCCGGCTCAGCAGCACATCGGTGACGGGCCTGATGCCCAGCTCCAGTGCGTCCTCCAGCCGCTCCTGTGCCTCCGGCTCCAGCAGTCCGGCCTGGCCGGAGTCCTCGACGAGCCGGTTGAGCTGCTCGCTGGTGAAGACGGCCTCCACCTCGTCCTTCGGTTCGACACCGAAGAGCCGGAGCACCAGCCGGGCGCAGGCACCCAGTGCGGAGGTGACCGGACGGCAGATGCGGGCGAAGCCGACGAGGCCGGGACTGAGCCACAGCGCGGTCTTCTCCGGCGCCGCCATCGCGAGGTTCTTCGGGACCATTTCGCCGATGACGAGATGGAGGAAGACCACGAAGACGAGCGCCAACACATAGCCGAGCGGATGGATGAGGCCTTCGGGCAGGTGGACCGCCTGGAAGACCGGCTCCAGCAGATGGGCGACGGTCGGTTCGGCGACGGCGCCGAGGGTCAGCGAGCAGACGGTGATGCCGAACTGGGCGGCGGCCATCATCTGCGGCAGGTTCTCCAGGCCGTACAGCACCTGGCGGGCCCGGCCCGACCCGGCAGCCGCGAGGGGTTCGACCTGGCTGCGCCGTACGGAGACGAGGGCGAACTCGGCTCCGACGAAGAAGCCGTTCGCCAGCACGAGGAGCGCGGCGAAAAGCAGCTGGACGAGACTCATCGCGCGGCCTCCAGGACGCCGCGGGCCACCGATGCCCCGATGACGGGGTCGGTCACCTCGGCCGTGCGTACGAAGCGGACCTTCTCGGCGCGGTAGTGGCCGACCTGGCGGACGGAGATCCGCCAGCCGGGCAGTTCGGCCCGGTCACCGGGGGCGGGGATGCGTCCCAGTAGATCGGCGACGAGTCCGGCCACGGTCTCGTACGGTCCGTCGGGTACGTCGAGCCCTATCCGGCGCAGGGTCAGGACCCGGCAGCTGCCTTCGGCGTCCCAGGCCGGGCGGCCGTCCTCGGGAGCCGCGGGGGCCAGTTCGGGCCGGTCGGCGCCTTCGGCGTCGTGCTCGTCCCTGACCTCGCCGACGAGTTCCTCGATGATGTCCTCAAGGGTGACGACTCCGGCGGTGCCGCCGTACTCGTCGACCACCACGGCGATCGGCTGCTCGTTGCGCAGCCGCTGGAGCAGCTGTTCGACGGGCAGGGTCTCCGGCACCAGCAGCGGCGGTACGGCGATCCGGCCCGCCGGTGTGCGCAGCCGGTCCTGGGCGGGCACGGCGAGCGCGTCCTTGAGGTGGATCATGCCGATGACCTCGTCGATGCGCTCCCGGTAGACGGGGAAGCGGGAGAGGCCGGTGGCGCGGGTGAGATTGAGGACGTCCTGTGCCGTCGCCGAGGACTGCAGGGCGCTGACCTTCACCCGTGGGGTCATGACGTGCTGTGCGGTGAGTCCGGCGAGCGACAGGGTCCGTACGAAGAGATCCGCGGTGTCCTGTTCGAGGGTTCCGGCCTCGGCCGAGTGCCGGGCCAGGGAGACCAGTTCCCCGGGGGTGCGGGCGGAGGCCAGCTCGTCGGTGGGTTCGACACCCAGCAGGCGCACCAGCCGGTTGGCGACGGTGTTCAGCATGCTGATCACCGGTCGGAGGGCGGCGGAGAAACGGTGCTGGGGGCCGGCGACGAACCGGGCGACCTGGAGCGGCCGGGAGACCGCCCAGTTCTTGGGCACGAGCTCGCCGATCACCATCTGGACGGCCGAGGCCGCCATCATCCCGATCACCACGCTGATGCCGGGTACGGCGCCGTCGGGCAGACCGGTCGCGGTGAGGGGGCCGTCCAGCAGCTGGGCGAGTGCCGGTTCGGCGAGCATGCCGACGACCAGTGAGGTGATGGTGATGCCGAGCTGGGTGCCGGACAGCTGGAAGGAGAGTTCACTCAGGGCTGCGACGACGGTGCGGGCCCGCCGGTCGCCCTCGGCGGCGGCGCGCTCGGCGTCCGGCCGCTCCACCGTGACGAGCCCGAACTCGGCCGCCACGAAGAATCCGTTGGCGAGGATGAGAAGGAATGCTGCGCTCAGAAGCAGCAAGGGGGTGGTCATGCCGCCGCCTCCGGGGAAGGGGCGGCGCAGGTACTACCGGACGATCCGTCCATTGCTGGAAGGAGTCACTCCTTGGGTCGCAGGAAAGCCCCGCAGGCCTCATGGACCCTCTGGTGCGGGGCGGGGGCGCACAGGGGCGCCGCCGTCCTCCAGAGTAATCAAGAAGAGGCCGTACGGGGCAGGGGGCTCAGCCGTTGTCCGTGCCGGTGCCGTGGTTCTCGGCGAGGGCGCGGAGCGCACGGGCGTCGCGGATGGCCTGCTCCTTGCCGACTCCCGGCTGGATACCGAGGGCGGGCATGCTGGTCCCGTCGCTCAGGTCGAGAAAGACCCAGGGGTCGCCGACGCGCAGGTTGACACGGAGAATCTCCGCCCAGGACAGCCGGCGCGTTCGGGTGAGATTGACCACCGTGACCCCGTCCTCGTTCGCGACGACCTTCGGGCGGCTGAGCAGCGCCAGCACGCCGAAGAACAGTAGCGCGGTGAAGATGAAGCTGGACCGCTCCGCCGCGCTCAGCTGCTCCAGTGTCAGGGCGATGGCAGTGATGACGACGAGCATCGCCGCCCCCACGGTCAGCAGGACCGCCCGGGTTCGGGTCGGCCGGAACGTGACCGGGAGTGCGGGGAGTTCGGACCGGGGGGCGGGGGCGGACATGGTGTTCTTCTGTCTTCCGAGTGGTCGCCCGGCCGTCAGAGGCGGCAGGCGTGGATGGCGGTGGTGAGGATGGCGCGGGCGCCGAGGTCGTACAGATCGTCCATGATCCGCTGGGCCTCCCGGGCGGCGACCATGGAACGGACGGCGACCCAGCCCTCGTGGTGCAGCGGGGAGATGGTCGGCGACTCGAGGCCCGGAGTGAGGGCGACCGCGCGCTCCAGGTGCTCGACGCGGCAGTCGTAGTCCATCATCACGTAGCTGCGGGCGACCAGGACGCCCTGGAGGCGGCGGAGGAACTGCTGCACCTTGGGGTCGTCGTCCGGTGCGCCGGTGCGGCGGATGACGACGGCTTCCGACTTCATGATCGGCTCGCCGATGACTTCGAGTCCGGCGTTGCGCAGGCTGGTGCCGGTCTCCACGACATCGGCGATGATCTGGGCGACGCCGAGTTCGATGGCGGTCTCGACCGCGCCGTCGAGGTGGACGACGGAGGCGTTGACGCCGACGTCGGCGAGGTGCTTGGCGACGATGCCCTCGTAGGAGGTGGCGATCGTCTTGCCGTCGAAGTCCTGCGGGCCCTGGGCCGTGCCGGGCTTGGTGGCGTAGCGGAAGGTGGAGCGGGCGAAGCCGAGCTGGAGGATCTCCTCGGAGTCGGCGCCGGAGTCCTGCAGCAGGTCGCGGCCGGTGATGCCGATGTCGAGGCGGCCGGAGCTGACATAGATCGCGATGTCGCGCGGCCGCAGGTAGAAGAACTCGACCTCGTTCTCGGGGTCTACGAGTACGAGCTCCTTGGACTCCTTGCGCTGCTGGTAGCCGGCCTCATGGAGCATCGCCATCGCAGGCCCGGAGAGTGAACCCTTGTTGGGGACGGCGATGCGCAGCATGAGGGCAGGTTTCCTTTGCGAGGAGGGAGTCTTGTGCGGAGGTGCGGGGTGCTACGTGGTGCTCAGGTCGTGCTCAGAGGTGTGCGTAAACGTCGTCGAGGGAGATCCCGCGTGCGACCATCATCACCTGGACGTGGTACAGCAGCTGTGAGATCTCCTCGGCGGCGGCGTCCTTGCTCTCGTGTTCGGCGGCCATCCAGACTTCGGCGGCCTCCTCGACGACCTTCTTGCCGATGGCATGGACGCCCTTGTCCACCAGCTCGGCGGTACGGGAGGTGGAGGGGTCGCCGTTGGCGGCCTTGAGTTGCAGCTCGGCGAAGAGCTCTTCGAAGGTTTTGTTCGCCATGATGGTCCTTAGGGTACGGGGTCCACGCCCCCCACTCAGCGCCAGGGCTCGCTGACCGTACGCAGCGTGGCGGCGGTGGCAACGGCCGCGGTGACCGCTTCGTGCCCCTTGTCCTCGTTGGAGCCTTCCAGCCCGGCCCGGTCGAGGGCCTGCTCCTCGGTGTCGCAGGTGAGTACGCCGAAGCCGACCGGGACTCCGGTGTCGACGGCGACCTGGGTCAGGCCGTTGGTGACGCCGTGGGACACGTACTCGAAGTGCGGGGTGCCGCCGCGGATGATCACGCCGAGGGCGACGACCGCGTCGTAACCGCGGCCGGCGAGAACCTTGGCAACCACCGGGAGCTCGAAGCTGCCGGGCACCCGGAGCAGGGTCGGCTCGTCGATGCCCAGCTCGTGCAGGGCGCGCAGCGCGCCGCCGACGAGTCCGTCCATGACCTTCTCGTGCCACTGGGCGGCGACGACCGCCACACGCAGGTCACCGCAGTTGCGTACGGACAGTTCGGGTGCGCCCTTGCCGCTCATGTCTCTCCTACCGCTCGTTGGGTGATCGTTACTGGTTGCCGCAGGTCGCCGCCGTGGCGGCGTCGAGCCAGGGCAGGTCGTGCCCCATGCGGTCGCGCTTGGTGCGCAGGTAGCGCAGATTGTGTTCGCCGGCCTGGACGGGCATCGGCTCGCGGCCGGTGACGGCCAGGCCGTGTCGCAGGACCGCGGCCGTCTTGTCGGGGTTGTTGGTCATCAGCCGCAGGCTGTGGACGCCGAGGTCCTTGAGGATCTGGGCGCCCGCCGCGTAGTCCCGGGCGTCGGCGGGCAGGCCGAGCTCCAGGTTGGCGTCGAGGGTGTCGATGCCGCGCTCCTGGAGTTCGTAGGCTCGCAGCTTGGACAGCAGGCCGATGCCACGGCCCTCGTGGCCGCGCAGATAGATGACGACGCCGCGGCCCTCCTCGGTGATCCGTCGCATGGAGGCGTGCAGCTGGGGCCCGCAGTCGCAGCGCTGCGACTGGAAGATGTCGCCGGTCAGGCACTCGGAGTGGATCCGCACCAGGACGTCGTCGCCGTCCCCGATGTCGCCGTGGACGAGCGCGACATGCTCGACGCCGTCGGTCGTGGAGCGGTACCCGTACGCGGTGAACGCGCCGAAGCTCGTCGGCAGCCGTACCTCGGCCTCGCGGCGGACGGTCGGCTCCGAGGTGCGGCGGTAGGCGATCAGGTCCTCGATGGAGATGATCGTGAGGCCGTGCTTTCGGGCGAACGGGACCAGCTGGGGCAGCCGCAGCATCACGCCGTCCTCGCCGGCGATCTCGACGATCGCTCCGGCGGGCCGTAGTCCGGCGAGCCGGGCGAGGTCGACGGCGGCCTCGGTGTGGCCGTTGCGGACCAGCACACCGCCGGAGCGGGCGCGGAGCGGGAAGATGTGGCCGGGCCGTACGAAGTCGCCGGGGCCCATCTCGCCGCCCGCCAGCATCCGGAGCGTGGTGGCACGGTCTGCGGCGGAGATGCCGGTGGTCACGCCGTGCGCCGCCGATCCGTCGACGGAGACGGTGAACGCCGTGCGCATCGACTCGGTGTTGTGGTCGACCATCTGCGGCAGTTCGAGCCGTTCCAGCTCGTCGTTCTCCATGGGTGCGCAGATCAGGCCGCGGCACTCGCTCATCATGAACGCGACGATCTCGGGAGTGGCCTTCTCGGCCGCGATGACGAGGTCGCCCTCGTTCTCCCGGTCCTCGTCGTCGACGACCACGACGGGCCGTCCGGCCGCGATGTCACGGATCGCCTGCTCGACGGGGTCGAGGGCGAGGTCCTCGAGGACGCTTTCGTGTTCCCGGTGCAACCAGGTGGGCTGGGCAGTCATGCCGTGGCTCCTTCCAGAGCGGGTGTCCGTGAACGCAGCCACCAGTCGCGCATGCCCCACAGGACGAGTGCGCCGTACACGACGTAGATGAAACCGGAGAAGGCGAGACCGCTGTGGAAGTTCAGCGGTACGCCGACCAGGTCGACGAGGAGCCAGGCGAACCAGAACTCGACCATGCCGCGGGCCTGGGCGAACATCGCGACGAGCGTGCCGGCGAATATGTACGCGTCCGCCCACGGGCTCCACGAGAGCGAAGGAAACGCGGTGAAGAGGCCACCGACCGCGAGGGTGCCGAGTGCGGCGCCGCCCAGCAGGCAGCCACGCTCGCGCCAGGTGGCGAACCGTACGGCGAGGGAGCCGTCCTGGGCCTGCCGTTTGCCCCGGGTCCACTGCTGCCAGCCCCAGACGGCCACGGCGATGACCACGAGTTGCTTGCCGACGCTGCCCGCCTGTTGCACGGAGACATTGGCGCCGACCAGGACGACGCCGGACAGGAGCTGGGCCGGCCAGGTCCAGATCGAGCGGAGCCAGCCCAGGGTCAGCGCGATCAGACCGACGGTGTTGCCGATCATGTCGGACCAGATGATGTGCTGTCCGAAGACGGTGAACGCCTCCGAGTTCAGCCAGTTCAGCGCGGTCACTTCGCCGGCTCCTCGGGTTCCTGCGCGGTGGTGCCGAGCAGCCGCTCGACATACTTCGCGATGACGTCCACCTCGAGGTTGACCGGGTCTCCGGGCTCCTTGATGCCGAGCGTGGTCAGGGCGAGGGTGGTGGGGATGAGGCTGATGGTGAAGTAGTCGGGTCCGGCGTCCACGACGGTCAGGCTCACGCCGTCGACGGTGATCGACCCCTTCTCCACGACGTAGCGGGTCAGGTCCGCGGGGAGGGAGATCTTCACGATCTCCCAGTTCTCGGAGATCTTGCGCTCGACGATGCGGCCTGTGCCGTCGACATGGCCCTGGACGATGTGGCCGCCGAGCCTGCCGCCGACCGCCATGGGGCGCTCCAGGTTGACCCGGGAACCGACCTCCAGGGCGCCGAGGCTGGACCGGTTCAGGGTCTCGGCCATCACATCGGCGGTGAACTCGTGCTCGCCGAAGTCGACGACGGTGAGGCAGACGCCGTTGACGGCGATGGAGTCGCCGTGCTTGGCGCCTTCGGTGACGACGGGACCGCGCAGGCGGAAGCGTGAGGCGTCGCCGAGCTTCTCGACGGCGGTGACTTCACCCAGTTCTTCGACAATTCCGGTGAACACTCAGTTTCCCTTCCGGGCAGGGCCGAGGACGGCGGTGATGCGCAGGTCGGGGCCGATACGGACGGTCTCGGTCACATCGAGGCGCAACGCATCGGCGAGGGTGGAGATTCCGGCGTCGGCGAGGGCCGCGGGGCCGGCGCCGAGGAGCACGGGGGCGAGATAGCCGACGACCTTGTCGACCTTTCCCGCCGCGACGAAGGCCCCGGCCAGGGTCGGGCCGCCTTCGAGGAGTACGGAGCGGATGCCCCGCCCGTACAGGGCGGTGAGCAGGGCGGGGATGTCCAGGCCAGGGCCGGTGGCGGCGCGCGGCAGCCGCAGGACGGCCCCTTCGGGGAGATGGCGGGCGTCGGCGTCGTCGGCGACGGCGATCAGGGTGGGCGCGGTGTCGTCGAGGACGCGGGCGCCGGGGCGTACCGCGGTGGCACCGGTGTCGACGACCACCCGCAGGGGCTGTACGGCGCCTTCGATATCCCGTACACCGAGCTGTGGGTCGTCGGTACGGGCGGTGCCGGAGCCGACGACGACGGCGTCGGCCTCGGCGCGCAGCCGGTGGACGTCGGCTCGGGACTCGGGAGAGGTGATCCAGCGGCTGGTGGCGTCGGCGGCCGCGATCCGGCCGTCGAGGGTCGCCGCGTACTTCCACAGGACGTACGGGCGGCCCAGGCGCACCGAGGTCAGCCAGGCCGCGTTGCCCGCCTCGGCCTCGTCCGCGAGGAGCCCCTGCTCGGCCTTGACCCCGGCCGCGCGCAGGGTGTCCGCACCGCCGGTGGCCTGCGGGTTCGGGTCGCCGACGGCGTAGACGACACGGGCGACACCGGCCTCGATGAGCGCCTGGGCGCAGGGGCCGGTGTGGCCGGTGTGGTTACAGGGTTCGAGGGTGACGTAGGCGGTGGCGCCCCTGGCCCTGTCGCCTGCGGCGCGCAGGGCATGGATCTCGGCGTGCGGCCCACCGGCGCGCTGGTGGAATCCTTCACCGACCTGCAGGCCTGCGGCGTCGAGAATGACGCAGCCGACGACCGGGTTGGGGCTGGTGGAGCCGAGACCGCGCGCAGCGAGCGTGATCGCTCGGCGCATGGCGGTGATGTCGGCTGCGGTGTCCACCGGGTCCTCCTGCCTCTTCGGGCACGGACTCCGGGGCCTGTCGACGACGACAGATGAAGCGGGAACGCAACAGGGGGACGCCGAAATGCCGAATACACGGATGGTTCGGTTGCCCGAAGACCATCCGCCGACGGCGGCGTACCCGTGAAACGGCCCGCCGCGCACTGCCTCCCATCCGGACTTTAACCGTCGGTCCAGGAATCTCACCTGGTCAACCGGCCGCTGGATGCGGACGGGTCGCGGACTATAACCGCCGGTTCGGAATTGCACCGACCCCGGAGTGCGCTGCTACTGGTACACGGTCAGTGTGCCACGCCTGCTCATGAGCCATACGGGTGAGCACCTGTGGAGTGGCTCACAAGGGGCCCCGAACGGGGTCCACACCGGGACAGTCGGGCACTAAAGGTCCAGACCTATTGACGCAATGGTCTAGTCCTCTTAATCTCTGCGTCACCTCCGAGGAGCGATCCCGCGGTGTGCGCACACCGCGGGACATCAACACGACCCACCCCCCTTGTCAGTTGTGTTCTGCCGAACCTCCCCAGGAGGAACCGAACGTGCTGTCCCCCACCCGTGCGAGAGCCACCCTGCTCACAGTCGGCGTCGCCGTCGCCGGACTGCTCATGGGCTCGCTCGCCGCCACCCCGTCGGCCGCCGCCGACCAGGGGTCCTGTCGGCCCGACGGGCTCTACGAGACCCCCGGTGCCGCCGTCCCCTACTGCTCCGTCTACGACGCCGACGGCCGCGAGAAGATGGGCGCCGACCACCAGCGGCGGGTCATCGGATACTTCACCAACTGGCGGACCGGGAAAGACGGCAGGCCCGCCTATCTCGCCTCCGACATCCCCTGGGACAAAGTCACCCATTTGAATTACGCGTTCGCCCACGTCGACGGCAACAACAAGATCTCCGTGGGCGCCGACGGCCCGGACAACGCCTCGACCGGCATGACCTGGCCGGGTGTCGCGGGCGCGGAGATGGACCCGGACCTCCCCTACAAGGGCCATTTCAACCTGCTCAACAAGTTCAAGAAGAAGTACCCGGACGTGAAGACCATGGTGTCGGTGGGCGGCTGGGCCGAGACCGGCGGCTACTTCGACGACGGCGGCAAGTGGGTGGACTCCGGCGGCTTCTACTCGATGGCGAACAACGCCGACGGCTCGGTCAACCAGACCGGCATCGACACCTTCGCCGACTCGGCGACGGCAAGGAAGCGCCCGCCGGCTCCAACCCCATGTGGCATGCGAAGAACCTGGAGAAGGGCGTCGTCGGCGACTACGTCACCGACTACGGATTCGCCGCCGGTACCGAGCTGACCGGCACCTACGTCCGTAAGTACGACCCGACGCTGGTCGCGCCCTGGCTGTGGAACGCGGACAAGAAGGTCTTCCTCTCCAACGAGGACGAGCAGTCGGTGGCCGCGAAGGCGGACTACGTGGTCGACAAGGGCATCGGCGGCACGATGATCTGGGAGCTCGCGGGCGACTACGGCTGGAACGCCGCCAAGGGACAGTACGAGCCGGGCTCCACGCTCACCTCCACGATGTACGACAAGTTCAAGTCGGCCACCCCGTACGGCGCGAAGCGGTCCACCATCGACCTGCCCACCCAAGCGCTCGACATCGATGTCTCCTTCGGCCAGTTCCCGCTCGGTGACTCCAACTACCCGATCAGCGGAGACCACCTGAGCCCCGGGCGGGCCGTGGGGAAGGCGACGTTCGAGGATTCTCTCGCCGAGCGGTTCAGCCGACCGGAGTGAACAAGTCGTCCTGAGCCGCCTCCCGGGCTGACAGCAGTGCGCCGCGGAGCACCGCGGCGCCGCCCAGCCGTCCGGCCCTGACCTCGGTGCGCAGCGGGGACATACCGGCCAGCCGCTCCTCGACCCGTGCCGCGAGCGCGTCACCGCCCGCGTGGCCCACCTCGCCCGCGAGCAGCACACAGCCGGGGTCGAGGACCGAGGCGACGGCGGCGGCGCCGAGCGCGAGACGTTCGGCGAGGGCGCCCAGGAATGCCTCGCTCTCCCCCGCCCCCGCCAGCGCGGCCCGTACAGCGAATGCGGCGCCCGGCTCCTTGTCCCCTTCGGCCGATTCCGGGGGCACGGCGATGCCGTGGACGGCGGCCAGTTCACAGACCGGGGCGGAGCCCACCAGCGAGTGGAACCCGCCGTCGCAGTTGACCGCCGACGGGGTGCCGATCGTGCCGGGCACCGGCAGGAAGCCGATCTCGCCCGCACCGCCCGAGGCTCCGCGGCGGAGCTTCCCGTCCAGCATGACGGCGGCACCCACACCGTGGCCGAGCCAGAAGAGGACGAAGGTGTCGCGTTCGCGGGCCGCGCCGAGGCGGTGCTCGGCGACAGCGGCGAGATTGGTCTCGTTCTCGACCAGCACGGTCGCGGGCAGCCGCTGCTGGAGCACGCGTACCAGTCGCCGGTGCCAGGCGGGCAGTCCGGTGGTGTCGCGCAGTTCGCCGGTGACCGGGTCGATCAGACCGGGCGCGCCGATGCCGACGCTGTGCAGCGGGGCGGCGCCCGCCTCGCGCGCGGTGCGTTCCAGCAGTGCGGCGGCCTGTTCGGCGGCGGCCTCGGTGTCGGTGTCGCTGCCGATGGGCAGGGTGGCCTCTGCGAGCGTGGCGCCCAGGAGATCGGCGACGACGACGGCGACGCTGTCGGTGCGCACGTCGAGCGCGGCGAGGTGGGCGCGGTCGGCGGCGATCCCGTACAGCCGGGCGTTGGGGCCGCGGCGCGCAGCACCGCTCTCGCCGACGACCCGGATCAGCCCCGCCCCCTGCAGCCGCTCCACCAGATCGGCAACGGTGGGACGGGAGAGTCCGGTCAGAGTCTTGAGCTGTGCGGCCGTCAGCGGACCGTCCTGCTGGAGCAGTCGAAGGGCGAGCCGGTCGTTCATGGCCCGGGCGGTGCTCGGTGATGCGGGCATGCCGGGATCCTTCCAGATCACTGCCGCACGGAGACAAGGCCTTGATGGCCTATTTATCAGGCAGGGTTCCTGATAGTTTACGGCCCGCACCGTGGCAACGGGCGCCGGGGTCGCCGGTGCCAGAGGATTCCCAGGGGAGGGCACGGCGGTATGACGACGGATTGCACACAGACGGTCTTCGGCATGGAGCAGGTGAGGCGGGCCAGGTTCGCCGTCGCCGCGGTCTTCGCCGTGCACGGCGCGGTGACCGGCAGCTTCGCCACCCGGGTGCCCTGGATCCAGGACCACGCGGGCGTCAGCGCCGGGCAGCTCGGTCTCGCCCTGGCTTTCCCGGCGATCGGCGCCTCGCTCGCGATGCCGCTGGCCGGTGCGATCAGCCATCGCTTCGGCGCCAGGACCGCGCTGCGCGGACTGCTCGCCCTATGGACACTGGCGCTGATCCTGCCCGCACTGGCGCCCAACCTGCTGACGCTGTGCGCCGCGCTCTTCGTGTACGGAGCAACAGCCGGCATGTCGGACGTGGCGATGAACGCCCTCGGTGTCGAGGTGGAGAACCGCCTCGACAAGTCGATCATGTCCGGGCTGCACGGGATGTGGAGCGTGGGCGCCCTGGTCGGTTCGGCGGCGGGCACGGTGGCCGCGCATCTGGGCTCCGACGCCCGGCTGCATCACTCCCTCGCCGCTCTCGTCCTCACCGCGCTCGGCCTGATCGCCTGCCAGGGCGTACTGGATCTGCGCAGCGAGCCGGACGAGGAGCCGCCGCCGCGCTTCACGCTGCCGCCGAAGTCGGCGCTGATCATCGGCGCGGTGGGCTTCTGCGCGGTGTTCGCGGAAGGTGCCAGCCTGGACTGGTCGGCGGTCTATCTCCGGGACATCATGGACACCTCCGCCGGGCTCGCCGCGGCGTCCACGACGGTGTTCGCGCTCACAATGGCGGTCGCCCGGATCGTCGGCGACAAGGTCGTCGACCGCTTCGGAGCGGTCAGGACCGTGCGGGTCGGCGGCGTCCTCGCGACGGTCGGCGGACTGCTCGTGGTCGCGTCACCGAACGCGGTACTGGCGATGTGCGGCTTCGGGCTCCTCGGCCTCGGTGTCGCCGTGGTCGTCCCCCTCGCCTTCGCTGCGGCCGGCCGCAGCGGCCCGAACCCGAGTCAGGCGATCGCGGGCGTCGCCACCATCACGTACACCTCCGGGCTCATCGCCCCGTCCGCGATCGGCTCACTGGCCGAGGCGACGTCGCTGGTGGTGTCGTTCGGCCTGGTGACGGTGCTGGCATTCGGCCTGGTGGTGGGGGCCGGAGTGCTGCGGGCGGGCGACCGCAGGGCCGTGTCGTCCTCGGACGCCACCGCTGCGAGCGCGGCAGCGGCCGAGCCGCGCCCCTGAGCCGGCGGCTGCGCGGGGCGCGGCGGACGGTTCGGCCGGCGATCGAGTCGAGCTGTCCCCGATGCCGCAGACTCACCAAATGAAATGACTTGTAACATGGCGCTGATCATTTCTGCGGTTTGCGCCATGCCGGGCAAGGCACTGGGCTCCGCACCATACACACAGGGAGCGACCATGGGCCTCGGCGTGCGCTGGACCTTGCACGGCGACGGGAAGACGCCCGCACCGGGAGCCGTGGTACGGCCGGATGAACGGCTCTCCTGGCCCCGTACGTTCGGGCTCGGCGCCCAGCATGTGGTCGCGATGTTCGGTGCGTCGTTCGTGGCTCCGGTCCTGATGGGCCTGGACCCGAACCTGGCGATCATGATGTCGGGTGTCGCGACGGCCATCTTCCTGCTGGCCACGCGCGGCCAGGTGCCCAGCTATCTCGGCTGTTCGCTCTCCTTCGTCGGGGTCGCCGCGACGATCCGGGCGAGCGGCGGCAGCAGCGCCGTGGTCACCGGTGCGGTCTTCGCCGTCGGTGTGGTGCTCTTCCTCGCCGGTCTCGCGGTGCAGCGGTTCGGCGCGCGGATCATCCATGCGGCGATGCCGCCGGTGGTCACCGGCGCCGTCGTCATGCTGATCGGCTTCAACCTGGCTCCGGTGACCGCGTCGACGTACTGGCCGCAGGACCAGTGGACGGCGCTGCTGGTGATGCTGTTCACCGGACTGGCCGTGGTGTGCCTGCGCGGATTCTTCTCGCGTATCGCGATCTTCCTGGGCCTGGTCTTCGGGTACGCCCTGTCCTGGGCCCTCGACCTCGTCTTCGGCAAGATCCACTCCCCGGTGGGCGGCGCCGAGGCCGTCGACCACTGGCGGCTGGATCTGTCGGGTGTCTCCAAGGCCGACTGGATCGGACTCCCGTCCTTCCACGCCCCGAGCTTCGAGTGGTCGGCCATCCTGGTCGCCCTGCCGGTGGTCATCGCGCTGATCGCCGAGAACGCCGGGCACGTGAAAGCAGTCGGCGAGATGACCGGCGCCTCGCTGGACGACAAGCTGGGCACCGCGATCGCCGCCGACGGCGCCGCGTCGATGCTGTCGACCGCGGTGGGCGGCCCGCCGAACACCACGTACTCGGAGAACATCGGCGTCATGGCCGCGACCCGCGTCTACTCCACCGCCGCGTACTGGGCCGCCGCCTGCTTCGCTCTGCTCTTCGGCCTCTGCCCCAAGTTCGGCGCAGTCGTCGCCGCCATCCCCGGCGGTGTGCTCGGCGGCATCACCGTCATCCTGTACGGAATGATCGGCCTCCTCGGCGCCCAGATCTGGCTGCACGCCAAGGTCGATCTGCGCAACCCTCTGAACCTGGTGCCGGCCGCGGCGGGCATCATCATCGGCGTCGGCGGGGTCAGCCTCAAGATCACCGACACCTTCGAGCTGAGCGGCATCGCACTGGGCACCATCGTGGTGATCACCGGCTACCACGTACTGCGGGCCTTCGCCCCGGCACACCTCAAGACCCAGGAGCCGCTGCTGGACTCGGGGACGTCGGCGTACGGCGAGGCCGAGCAGCCCCCCGGGCAATAGGAACGCGCGGGTCACCGCAGTCACCCTGTCCGGCCGCTTCCCCCACCTGGGTCCGGACGATGTGATGTCGGTCGAGATCTCGGGTCCGGGCCGGCAGCGCAGCGTCTGCCGGCCCGATTGGCCTCCGGCCGGTCTCAGTCCTCCGGGAGTTCGACCGGGGCGATCTCGTCGAAGACGTCGCCGGGGCCGGGGTTCGTCGCATCGGTCGCGCCGCCGAACTGGGTCATCACGCCCCACACAGCATTGAGCGCGGTCTGTACGGCGCCCTCGGCCCATCCGGCCGTCCAGGAGATGTCGTCGCCCGCGAGGAACAGACCCCGCCGGTCGGCGGGCAGCCGGTCCTGCATGAAGTGGGTGAACAACCGCCGCTGGTAGCGGTAGTGGCCCGGCAGGTTGGCCTTGAACGCCCCCATGAAATAGGGCTCGTTCTCCCACGAGACCGTCACCGGGTTGCCGATGATGTGCTTCCTGATGTCGACGCCCGGATAGACCTCGCCGAGCGACTTGAGCATGACGTCCATGCGCTCGTTCGGGGAGAGCGGCAGCCACTTCAGGCTGTCGTCGCACCAGGTGTACGAGAGGCAGATGACGGCGGGCCGGTCGGGGCCGTCGTCCAGGAGGTACGTTCCCCGGGTCATCCGGTCGGTGAGCGTCATCGACATGGTGTCCCGCCCGGTGGTCTCGTCCTTGTCCAGCCAGAACGGCCGGTCGACGGGGACGAAGAGCTTGGACGACTCCATGTAGTGGGTGCGCTCCATCGCCGTCCAGTGGTCGATCGGGAAGAGCGCGTCGTCGCAGTCGATCTTCGAGAGCAGCAGCCAGGACTGCCCGGTGAAGACGGCGGCCGGGTAGGTGCGGATGTCACCGTCGGCGTCGGTGACGGTGATCCGGTTTCCGGCGGTGCGGTGCAGCCGGGTCACGGCGGGGCGCGGTTCGCCGTCGTGCAGCGAGGACAGCGAAGTGCCGAGCGGCCAGTGCACGATCTTCTGCGGTTCGCGTTCCCAGAGCCGCAGCGGGAGCTGCTGGCTGCCGCCGACGATGGAGCGGTGGTGGTCGTCCGCCTCGGTGTAGACGACGCGCAGGATCTCCAGGATGGAGTTGGGAAAGTCGGTGTCCCAGCCGCCTGTACCGAAGCCGACCTGGCCGAAGATCTCGCGGTGCCGGAACGACTTGAAGGCGTCGGAGTCGCAGAGGAAGCCGTAGAAGGTCTGGTTGTCGAGCTTCTGGACGAGCTTCGCCCAGATCTCCCGGATGCGCGGCGCATCGCGTTCGCGCATCGCGCGGTTCATGTCGGAGAAGTCCGCGCCCTCCTCAAGACATCGGTTCCAGGCGTCCATCACATCGCGGTAGACCTGCGGCAGGTCGGCGATGGTCCGTGCGTAGTGCGACTCGCCCTTGAGGTCGACGACGGTCGACGGGGTGGCCGGGGAGAGCGGGTTGGGGAACGGCTTCGTCTCCAGACCGACCAGATCGATGTAGTGCTGGAGCGCGGTGGAGGACGGCGGGAAGCGCATCGCGCCCATCTCCGCGGTGAGTTGCCCTTCTTCACCTGCGGCGGAGCAGCCGTCGAATCCGACGGTACGCAGCCGGCCGCCGATCTTGTCCGCCTCGTAGACGACGGGCTTGAGCCCCATCTTCATCAGCTCGTACGCGGCGACGATGCCGGAGAGCCCGCCACCGATGACGGCGACCTCGGTTCCGTGCTCGGTCGCCGGTATCTGCCCGATCCCCGCGGGGTGCGCCAGGAAGTCGTCGTACGCGTAGGGGAAGTCCGGCCCGAACATGGTGATCGGCTCGGCCGCGTCGGTGTGCTGGACGGCGTTGGGCACCGTGGACGTCATGGGGTACGGACTCCTTGCACGAAAAGAAAGAGGGTGGAACGGAAGTGGCGGACTCAGACGAGGGAGCCGTACAGACCGGGGCGGCGGTCGTGCAGATACGGGTTGGCGGCGCGCGACGCGCTCAGGAAATCGGGGTCGACCTCACCGATGACCAGTTCCTCACCACGTCCGGCGCGGGTGCGGACGGTACCGTCCGGGCCGGCCAGACAGCTCAGCCCGACGAACTCGAACTCGCCCTCCGGACCAACCCTGTTGACGTACGCCACGTACATCTGGCTCTCGAACGCGCGGACCGGTACGACGGACTCGGCGACGAACTGGAAGGGGTGCATCTGCGCGGTGGGCACCAGCAGCAGATCGGTGCCCGCGAGGGCGTGCGATCGGACGTTCTCCGGGAACTCGACGTCGTAACAGATCAGGATCCCGATGCGTACGCCGTCCAGTTCGGCCTGGACGACGGGCCGCTCGCCCGGGGTGAACCACTCCTGCTCGAAGCAGCCGAAGAGATGGGTCTTGCGGTAGTTCGCGAGCGCCGCCCCGTCCGGCCCGATGAGCTGCGCGGCGTTGAAGATCCGCTCGCCCGCGCGCTCCGGGTAGCCATAGAGGACCGCGAGCCCGTGCCGTGCGGCGATCTCGCCGACGGCCCCGGCGGACGGCCCGTCAGCCGGCTCGGCCAGCCGGGGCACGTCGGCCCCGATCGCGTACCCGGTCAGGAACAGCTCGGGACAGACCAGCAGCCGGACCCCGGCGTCCGCCGCCCGCCCCGCGGCCTCGTCGAGCACCTTGATGTTCTCGTCCACATGCCCGGGTCGTCCGGAGCTCTGGAGCAGGGCGGTACGCAATGGCGGCATGGCTGACCTCGGGCGGTGCGGGCGGGACGGGGACGTATTGACGGTACGGTCCGCCACTCGAACCGGACAAGGCGCGACCGTTGCGCGTACACCGTCGATCCATTGCGCGCCGACGGCCGCTGGCAGCGATTCATTGCGCTCGTCGTCGTCTCTGCAGGTCAAGCAGGTGACACAGGGCTCAGCCCGACGCCTCCTCGGAGACCCGCAGCCCGAGCATCACCAGCCCGCCCGACAACTGCCGAGGGCGGCTGCCGGCCGCCGCCGTCACCCTACTCGGGCGACCCCGACGAGTACCGCCGCAGCAGCGGCGACAGCACCAGCACGGACTTTGTCCGTTCCACATAGGGCTCGCCCGCGATCCGTTCGAGCACCTGCTCAAAATGGCGCATGTCCGCCGCGAAGACCTGCACGATCGCGTCGGCCTCCCCCGTCACCGTGGAGGCCGACGCGATCTCCGGATACCGCGCAAGCCCCTGCTTGATCGCCTCCGGCGACGTATTGCGGCTGCAGTAGATCTCGATGAACCCCTCGGTCTCCCACCCCAGCGCCGCCGGGTCCACCCGCACCGTGAAGCCGGTGATCGCGCCCTCGGCGCGCAGCCGGTCCACACGGCGTTTCACGGCGGGTGCGGAGAGGCCGATGATCGCGCCGATGTCCGCGTAGGAGCGCCGGGCGTCTTCGGCGAGGGCGTGGACGATGCGTTCGTCGAGGTCGTTCAGGCGCACTTCGGGCGGTTCACTTCTCTGCGATGGCCGGTTTCGGGGGCGGCATGGGCCGCCCCCGAAGTAGACCATGAGCGGCCCCGCAGGGCTCACTCACCGCATCCGGTGACCGGTCAGAACGGGAACTGCGAGCGGCCGTGCTGCACCGAGATCCACTTCTGGGTGGTGAAGGCCTCGACCATCGACTCACCGTTCAGCCGGCCGAGGCCGGAGCTCTTCTCGCCGCCGAAGGGGACGATGGGCTCGTCATGGACCGTGCCGTCGTTGATGTGGATCATGCCGGTGTGGATGCGCTGCCCGATCCGTACGCCGCGCTCGATGTTGCCGGTGTGCACCGCGCCGCTCAGACCGTACGGGGTGTCGTTGGCGATCCGTACCGCCTCGTCCTCACCGTCGAACGGCACGAGGAGCGCGACCGGCCCGAAGATCTCCTGGGACAGGACGGGGGAATCGGCGGCCAGACCGGTCAGCACGGACGGGCTCACCAGGTTGCCGTCAGCGCTGCCGTGCAGCAGAGCCGTCGCACCGGCCTCGACGGTCTGGTCGACGAGTGAGGAAATGGCCTCGGCCTGCGAGGAGTTGATCAGCGGGCCGATCTGGGTCTCGGGGTCGGCCGGGTCACCCACCCGCAAGGACGCGACCTTGGCGACGAACTTCTCGGTGAACTCCTTCTCCACCGAGCGGTCGACCAGGATCCGGTTCGCGGCCATGCAGACCTGGCCCTGGTGCACGTACCGGCTGAAGACAGCCGCATCCACGGCGTAGTCCAGATCGGCGTCGTCGAGGACGATGAGCGCGCTGTTGCCACCGAGTTCGAGCACGGCGCGCTTGAGGTTCGCCGCGCAGACCGTGGCGACGTGCCGTCCCACCTTGTCCGAGCCGGTGAAGGAGATGACCTGCGGAATGGGGTGCTCCAGCAGTGCGTCCCCGATCTCCGCGATGTCGGTGACCACGACGTTCAGGAGCCCGGCCGGCAGCCCCGCCTCCTCGAACACCTTCGCCACCAGCGTGCCGCCGCAGACCGGGGTGTTCTGGTGCGGCTTGAGCACCACGGCGTTACCGAGCGCCAGTGCGGGAGCGACCGACTTCAGCGACAGCAGGAACGGGAAGTTGAAGGGGCTGATGACACCCACGACACCGACGGGCACGCGGTAGACACGGTTCTCCTTGCCCTCGGTCGGCGAGGGCAGTATCTGCCCGGAGGGCCGCAGCGCGAGCTGGATCGACTCCCGCAGGAACTCCTTGGCGAGATGCAGCTCGAAGGCCGCCTTCAGCCGGGTGCCGCCCAGTTCCGCGACGATCGCGTCGCCGATCTCGGGCTCGCGCTCCTCGACGACGCGCAGCGCCCGCTCCAGCACCAGTCGACGGGCGTACGGGTTGGTGTCGCCCCACGCCCGCTGGGCGGCCTCGGCCGACCGGTACGCCAGGTCCACCTCGTCGGCCGTGGCGACCGTGATCGAGGCGAGCTTCTCTCCGTTGTACGGATTGAAGTCGATGATGTCCCAGGACCCCTTGCCCGACCTCCACTCTCCGTCGACGTACTGATGGGCCAGGTCGGTGAAGAAGGACATGAGATCCCTTACCGCAGAGAGGAAGGCAGCTGATTGCGCTTCATATTACTTATATTTAAATGCGGTTGAAGCGGATCGCCATGGTATCCGAGGGCCGGAATCGGACATCCCTGACGCGCGGCGAGGACACCCGAAAACGACGTTGCCCCTCACGGCACGAACGGCTGTGAGGGGCAACGTCGTTGCGGGAATCCGGGATCAATTCCAGCTGGCGTGCAGCGGCTTGCCCTCGGCGTAACCCGCGGCGCTCTGCATCCCGACGACCGCCTTCTCGGCGAACTCCTCCAGGGAGGCCGCGCCGGCGTAGGTACAGGAGGAGCGGACGCCCGCGATGATCGAGTCGATCAGGTCCTCGACGCCGGGCCGGGCCGGGTCGAGGAACATCCGCGAGGTGGAGATGCCCTCCTCGAAGAGCGCCTTGCGAGCCCGGTCGTACGCCGACTCGTCCGACGTACGGTTCTTCACCGCGCGCGCGGACGCCATGCCGAAGGACTCCTTGTAGAAGCGGCCGTCGGCGGTCTGCTGGAGGTCACCGGGCGACTCGTACGTACCGGCGAACCAGGAGCCGATCATCACGTTGGACGCGCCCGCGGCGAGCGCCATGGCGACATCGCGCGGGTGACGGACGCCGCCGTCCGCCCAGACGTGCTTGCCGTACTTCTTCGCCTCGGCGGCGCACTCCAGGACGGCGGAGAACTGCGGACGGCCCACACCGGTCATCATCCGGGTGGTGCACATGGCGCCGGGGCCGACACCGACCTTGATGATGTCCGCGCCGGCCTCGACGAGGTCGCGCACACCCTCGGCGGCGACGATGTTGCCCGCGACGATCGGCACCTGCGGGTCGAGCGCCCGGACGGCCCTGACCGCGCTGATCATGGACTCCTGGTGGCCGTGGGCGGTGTCCACGACGAGCGTGTCGACGCCCGCGTCGAGGAGCTGCTTGGCCTTGCCGGCCACATCGCCGTTGATCCCGACGGCAGCGGCGATCCGCAGCTTGCCGGCTGCGTCGGTGGCAGGGGCGTACAGAGTGGCGCGCAGTGCGGCCTTACGGGTGAGGATGCCGACGAGCCGGCCGTCCGCGCCGACCGCAGGGGCGAGCTTGCGGTGGGCGCCGTCGAGCTTGGTGAACGCGTCGCGCGGGTCGATGTCCGCGTCGAGCAGCACCAGATCCTTGGACATGACCTCGGAGAGCTGGGTGAAGCGGTCGACACCGGTCAGGTCGTGGTCGGTGACGACACCGAGGGGCCGCTGCTCCTCGTCGACGACGACACCCGCGCCGTGCGCGCGCTTCGGCAGAAGGGACAGGGCGTCGGCGACCGTCTGGCCCGGGGCCAGCACGATCGGTGTGTCGAGCACGAGGTGGCGCGTTTTCACCCAGGAGATGACATCGGTGACGACGTCGATCGGGATGTCCTGAGGGATGACGACGAGCCCGCCGCGGCGGGCGACCGTTTCGGCCATCCGGCGGCCCGCGATGGCCGTCATGTTCGCGACGACGAGCGGGATGGTGGTGCCGCTGCCGTCGCGCGAGGAGAGGTCGACACCCTGGCGGGAACCGACCGCCGAACGGCCCGGAACCATGAAGACATCGTCGTACGTGAGGTCGTACGGGACCGAGGGGGAGTCTGTGTAGCGACCAGTACCGGGCTCAAGAAAACGCATAACGCTCATTTTTTCATACGAAACGGAGCAGGTCGCTTCCACGAAGACACAACGAACAGCCCCCACGCTCGTACGTTTCCCCAAAGGAACGGAGCGGGAGTACCGGGCAGGTTGAGCCCGCCTTGCCCACGGCCCTACCCGCACGGCATCCGAATCATTCGCGATCATCTTTCCTGGACCTGGTGACAAGAGGTCGGGTAGCTTCCAATCCGCAGGTCCCGTGGGTCACGAATATTGCCCCGGAGGAACAGGCGGATGGGTACAACTTCCGTCACACGTACAACCGGAGAGGATCACGACCCACCCGTGGAGAGCGAACTGCCGGACATCTACTGCCCGTTCCCGCAGCGGACGAATCCGCATGTCGGGCACACCCGATCCCATCTCGACACCTGGATCCGCAACACCGGTCTGGTACACCGTGATTCAGCCAGGGAGCGCTTCGAGCAGGCGGACTTCGGAGCGTTCGTCGGCATGGTGCATCCGACCGCCGACAGCAAGAATCTCGACCTCGTCGCCGACTGGTTCGTATGGCTGTTTCTCGTCGACGACCAGCTCGACGACGGCCATCTCGGCCGCAGCCCGGAGCGGGTGCGGGACGTGGTCGCGGTGATGCGGTCCGTGATCGAGGGCGCCGGTTCGGCCACCCTGCCCGACGATGATCTCCCCGCCGCCGTGGTCGCCCTGGTCGATCTGTGGGAACGGACGACGCCGTCCGCCGCCGCACACTGGCGCACCCGGTTCGGCCGCCACCTGACCACGTATCTCACGACGGCCACCGCCTGGGAGGCCGGGAACCGGGCCGCGGGTGTGGTGCCGTCCGAGGAGTCGTACATCGCCAAGCGTCGTCACACCGGCGCGATACATGTCTGCATGGACCTGATAGAGATCGTGGCCGGGATCGAGGCTCCCGAGTCGATCCACAACGATTCCCGGTTCATCACGGCACTGGAAGCCTCGTGCAATGTCGTGTGCTGGGCCAACGACGTGTACTCGTACGAGAAGGAACAGGTTCTCGGCGAGATCCACAATCTCGTCCATCTGGTCCGGCACCACCGCGGTTACGGCAAGGAGCAGGCGCTCAAACACGTCTGCGCGGAGATCGCCACGGAGACGGAGCGGTTCCTCACCGCCGAGGCCGAGCTGCTGGCCGCGTACCCGCAGCTGTCCTGGATGCTCGCGCCATACCTGGACGGGATGCGGAGCTGGATGCGCGGCAACCTTGACTGGTCGCGGCAGACCCCCCGGTACAACCCGGCCGATGTGAGCCAGTACGAGGAGCCGGAGCAGTACCTGGAGGCAACGGTCCTGGGCGTGGCGCGGAACTGAACCATCGAGCCGGACACTGCCCGGGCAGCGCACTCCCTGCCAGGGCAGTTCACTCGCTGTCCGGGCACTTCACTCGCCGTCATCCGCACGGCTCGACGACCGTCCGGGCAGGTTCGAGCCCGCCCGGCGTTCGATGCCGGAACGGCCACCGGGCGGCCCCGGTAACGATCACCGCCGCCCGGCCCCGGCACCCGCTCAGGCCCCGTCCGGATCCGCCCTCTCCAGCGCCGGCCGCCGCGGTGCCGCCGACTCGGTCAGCAGATAGTCGGCCGCCGCCGTATCCGTCACCAGGCTGGTGACGAGCCCGGACCGCAGCACCGCCCCGATCGCCGCAGCCTTTCGCTGGCCGCCCGCGATCGCCACCACCTCGGGGATCCGGCGCAGCCGGTCGGCCTCGACCGTGATGCACCGCTCTCCCAGGTCCCGGCCGACCCGCCGTCCCTCCGTGTCGAAGAGGTGCGCGGACATCTCGGCGGCGACGCCGAGCGAGGCGTAGTGCGCCCGCTCCTCGTCCGTGAGCATGTCGTGGACGGTGGAGATACCCGGCTCCCAGGAGCCGATGGACACCGCGGCGACCGTCACCTTGTCGAAGTAGTCGAAGGCACGGGCGATACCGGTCTGGTGGCGCAGCGCGGCGGCCGTGGCCGGGTCGGGCAGCAGCATCGGCGCGTAGATCGGGTGGGCCTCACCGCCGGCGACCTGGGCGGCCCGCCGGACCGCCTCGACCGAGCCGCGCTCGGCCGTCCCCGCGTCGTACACCCCGGTGAGCTGCACGACCGTGCACGGCGGCAGCCGGTCGAGGGCCGCCGCCATGTGGATGGTGGAACGGCCCCAGGCCAGGCCGAGCACATCGCCCTCGTTCACCAGTTCTCCGAGGAGGTCGGCCGCGACCTCACCCAGGTTCTCCGGGTCCGGTGCATCGTCCTGCTCCTCCGCGGGAGATTCGACGACGACCGCGTGGCGCAGCCCGTAGCGGGCCCTGAGCGCGTCGGAGCGCTCGGCGTCCAGCTCGGCGGGGACGCGGATCTCGATCCGTACGAGGTCGCGCTCAAGAGCCGTCTCCAGGACCCGGGCCACCTTGAAGCGGCTGACGCCGAACTCCTCGGCGATCTGGATCTTCGACTTTCCTTCGAGGTAGAAGCGGCGGGCCATGGCCGCCGCCTGCACCAGCTCCGCGGGCCCCATCCGCAGGGCGGACCGTCCCGCCGACATTGCAGACACCGCGTTCTCCTCACTGCTGTTCACACTCTCGATACGCCGTTCATCCTGTCAGATCCGGCGATCCTTGAACGGTCCCGTCGGACCGCGTTCATCTGCCCTTGGCCGGGCCGACCCGCAATCGGGGGCCGGAGTGGGTTCCGGCGCCGGTTTCCGGCTTCAGTGGCGGCACGCCCAGGCCGCCGAGGCGGTGGCCCCTTCTGCCTTGGCGCGCAGGGCGCGCACCGCTTCGGCCGGGTCCTTGGCCCCGTACACGGCCGAACCCGCGACGAAAACATCCGCACCGGCCTCGGCGCACCGCTCGATGGTGGACTCGCAGACGCCGCCGTCGACCTGGAGCCACAGTTCAAGGCCGTGCTTGGAGATCAGCTCACGGGTGCGGCGGATCTTCGGCAGCATGATGTCCAGGAACGCCTGACCGCCGAAGCCCGGCTCCACCGTCATGATCAGCAGCATGTCGAGCTCGGGGAGCAGGTCCTCGTACGGCTCGATGGGCGTCGCGGGCTTGAGCGCCATGGAGGCTCGGGCGCCCTTGGCCCGGATCTCCCGCGCCAGCCGTACGGGGGCTGCCGCGGCCTCCACGTGGAAGGTGACGGAACCGGCCCCCGCCTCGACGTACTGCGGCGCCCAGCGGTCCGGGTCCTCGATCATCAGGTGGCAGTCCAGCGGAGTGTCCGTGGCCCGGCTGAGCGAGTCCACGATCGGCACGCCGAGGGTCAGATTGGGCACAAAGTGGTTGTCCATGACATCGACGTGGAGCCAGTCGGCACCTTCGACTGCCTTCGCCTCCTCGGCGAGACGGGCGAAGTCGGCGGACAGGATGCTGGGGTTGATCTGGGCCATGTGCCAAGCCTGCCATGTTCCGCGCCACTTCCCCGCCCTGGTGCGGGCCAAAGCCTCACGGGATCATTACAGTTCGCGGAATCCAGGCCCCCGGCCGCACGATACGGGCGTTTCAGCCCGCGTCCGGCCGTTCGGGGTCGGTACCGGGGGCTTTCTCAGCCGTCTCACCCGAGTGAACTCGTCGCCGAGGGGATGGCGCCCGCCGCTCGGTCCTGCTGCGTGCCGACGCGCGAGCCGAGGGCGGCACCGCGCAGGTCGCCGGGCTCAGCTCGGAGATGCTGGGCCGACCGCCGACACGGCCGGCGGTCGGCCACCTGCAACGAACGGAGCGAGCCCCGTGCCCCTGGCCCTCGGCGCGCTCGCACCGGAGCCGCGTCACAAGCGCCGGCGAGCAGCGGATGCCGGGCGGCGTCCGCCGCTCCTTCCCGACCGACGCCGCTCCGGTGCGAGGGATCGCCCCCTTCTCACATGTTGATCATGTGCCCGGCGAGGCCGTGGACCGCCTCCTTGACCGCCTCGCCGAGGGTCGGGTGGGCGTGGACATTGCGGGCCACCTCGTGGACCGTCAGGTCCCACTGCTGGGCCAGGGTCAGCTCGGGCAGCAGTTCAGTGACGTCCGGGCCGATGAGGTGGGCACCGATGAGCTCGCCGTACTTGGCGTCGCTGATCAGCTTCACAAAGCCGGTGGTGTCGCCCAGGCCGTGCGCCTTGCCGTTGGCGGTGAACGGGAACTTCGCCACCTTGACGTCGAACCCCTTCTCACGGGCCTGCGCCTCGGTCCAGCCGAAGCTGGCGATCTGCGGCTGGCAGTAGGTGGCGCGCGGGATCATCACATGGTCGAGTTCCATCGTCTCGGCGTCCGCGAGCGTCTCCGCGGCGACCACGCCCATCGCCTCCGCCGCGTGCGCGAGCATCAGCTTCGCGGTGACGTCGCCGATGGCGTAGATGTGCGGGACGGAGGTGCGGCAGCGGCCGTCGACGTCGATCGCGCCGCGCTCGGTGACGCGGACGCCGGTGTTCTCCAGTCCTTGACATGCTCCTCGGGCTGAAGCCCGAGGATTCTGGCCGTCCCTACCTGTCGCTGCACCGCTACGCGGCACGATTGGGGTAGGCGATTCCGTGGCTTCCTGTTTCTTCGCG